>JBLHJX010000125.1:0-15267 GCA_047619225.1 Candidatus Latescibacterota bacterium | reverse complement strand
GGGAAAAACATGAGGTGCCCAATGTGTTGGGGTGGATTCAGGGTACGGATCCTGAGCTAAAGAAAAAGACGATTGTGATCAATGCGTATTATGATGCGATGTCGGTGGTGCCTGCGTTGGCACCTGGAGCAGAGATGGCGAGTTCGGTTGTGGGATTGTTGAAGTTGGCTGAGTATTTTTCGAAATATCCCCCCAAACATACGGTTTTGTTTCTGGCGAGTTCGGGGCATCACTTGGGTTTTCGGGGTATTTGTGATTTTTTAGCACGCCATGCGCGTAAAGAAAAACACTTTGCCCAGTTAATGACGGAACCCCTGGATTTGAAGCTGTTTATCGGGTTGGATTTGACGAGTCAAACCGATGAGATTGGTGTGTGGCACAACAATGTGAACAGTGTTTATTTTAAGCGGTTTTTTACGCCGTTTGGCAAATCATTTGTGAGATATTCCAAAGCCATTGCCGAGCGGTTTGGGTTGCGTCCTAATGATGCATTGGTCGATGGTATCAATCCCAAAGGGGGGATGAGTTGGGCGATGTATGTGCCCGGGGATATGATTCGCACCGATGGGCAGGTGACTATGACGGCTGGCTTGCCATCGCTGTCATTGATTACGGTGAATGATGCGCGTTTTCGAGTGGATACGCCGTTGGATATTCCGGCCTATGTGAATGTGAAGAATTTGACGGGGCAGATTCGCACCCTTGCAGGTGTGTTGGATTTGGGCATGAATCATGAAAGCTTTATTCCGGCTTATCCCATTGACCCGAAGGACAACATGCGAGGTTTGAAGGGGTTTGTGCGCACATTTCCTCGACGAAGCATTACACCCGATAGGCCGCGCCCTGGGGCCATTTCTTCTTTGCGTGTAGGCAATGATAAGTCTGTAAAAGGGGTGCGGCGCGTTTATTACGATTTGGCCGATGAATTAGGTGAATTTTATATGCCGGGCATTGCCGAGCGGCGTGTGGATGTGCAGTCTTATTATTTAGATCCCACATCGGGCGATATTACGTATGCACCTAACAGAGGGCGGCAAGGGAGTATCTATCGGGGTGAATTTGATATGGATTGGTGGATTACCAAAAAGACGCGCATTTTGTTTCCGTGTATTACCACAGATTTTTACGAGACGGTTGACCCGCGGTATTTGACCAAGTTATCGAGCATCAGCATTTATGGGCCGGGCAATACGGCGCCACAAGAATATGGGTATGCGATTGGTTTTGGGGCCGATGAACCGGTGGGTGTGGTATTTACCAAACCGGGTGAACGCATCAAAATTGCGATGCGCTCGGGTGCGATCGGGGTGCGGTATTTGTTGTTGAATTCGCAAGGAGTAGAGAGTGAGGAAATGGCGCGGGGAGAGGGATTTCAGACGCTGACACATGGCTCTTTTTTACACACGTCATTTCAAGCAGCCAAAGATATGTGGATGCTCAATGAATCGCGGATTCAGGAGTTGAAAGCGTATTCGGTTGAAAACTTTCGGTTGGACAATTTACATGCGCAAGCCAAAGCGTATTTGGACCGTGCAGAAAGTGCAAAAGAAGACAAACGATGGGGTGATTTTGTCAAATATACCCGTGCCGGCATGGGCATTGAATCACGTGCGTATCCCGATGTGAAATCCACGCAGAATGATGTGATTCAAGGTGTGATCTTTTTTATGCTGTTGGTGATTCCGTGTGCCTACTTTGTTGAGCGGTTGGTGTTTACGTCTGCGGATATTCGGTTTCAAATTTTGGGCTTTGGGGGCGTGTTTGTGGTGATTTGGATGTTCTTGTCTCAGGTGCATCCAGCGTTTAAATTGTCCAGCCCCTTTGTGATTTTGTTGGCCTTTGTGATTTTTTCATTGGCCATTTTTGTAATTTCGATTGTAACGGCTCGTTTTAACGAAAATATTCGACGCTTGCGCAGTGCCGAGGTTTTATTGCACGATACCGATGTGGGACGTATCAGCGCGTCGTTGGCCGCGTTCCATTTGGGCATTGCCAATATGAAGCGGCGTAAGTTGCGCACGGGTTTGACCTTTGTAACGTTGGTATTGTTGACGTTTACCGTGTTGTCTTTTACATCGATCCAATCGGCTTTGGAATTTCATCAGTTGCCCCGTGATACCGAGGGTGCGTATCCGGGGATGTTGATTCGCAGTAAGTTTTGGGGCACGTTGGAAGAATCGGCTTATGATTATGCCCGTGTCAATTTTGAAGATGTGGGTACTGTTGCGCCTCGCAGTTGGTATATGACGCGGAATAAAAAAGCGATTCCAGTAGCGTCAGAAACAGCGCGGACCAAAGCTTTGGGTGTGTTGGGTGTGACGCCGCAAGAAAGATTGGTGACACATCTGGACACATTGTTGAGTACGGGACGTTGGTTTTTGCCCGATGAACAGGCGTGTATTTTACCGCATAAAATTGCAGAACGACTGGGTCTTTCAGAAAAGGATGTGGGCAAGGCTTATGTGCGGTTGTTTGGCAAGCATTTGCGCGTGATTGGGCTGATGGATGCCGCGAAGATGCAAGCATTCTACGACTTGGATGAAGAATCGCTGGCACCCGCAGACTTTCAGGCGACGGGGAGTGATCTGGTGGAAGATGTGACAAAAGTAGAGGAACGTGAGCGCGAGGGTCTGGAGATGCCCGAGGTTGAGGTTGCGCCATTTGATCACTTGCATCCCGATGTGGTGATTTTGGTTCCTTATGATTTTTTGCGTGGTATTGGCAGTCCATTACAATCTGTTGCCGTGCGGTTTGACGAGGGCATTGATGTGGAAGCACGGGTGAAAGATTATTTGTCGCGTTTGTCGGTGGTGCTTTTTGCAGGCATCCCAGATGTTAATGGACGTATTGGGGTATCGGTCTATAGTTCACTTGGCAATACGTCTTTGAGTGGGTTGGCCAATTTGTTCATTCCAATATTGGTGGCCGCACTCATTGTGTTGAACACGATGATGGGTTCGGTCTATGAACGTTTTCGCGAAATTGGGGTCTACTCGGCGGTGGGGCTTGCACCGGTACACATTTCATTTTTGTTTATTGCGGAGGCCTGTGTGTATGCCGTTTTGGGTACGGTGTCGGGTTATTTAATGGGCCAAGGTGTGGCCAAAATATTGCTGTGGGGCGGCTGGTTACAAGGTTTTGCATTGAACTATTCTGCACTTTCAACCGTGATCTCATCTGCCTTGGTGATGCTGGTGGTGTTGCTGTCTTCGCTTTACCCCGCTCGCCAAGCTTCCCTTATGGCGGTGCCCGATGTGACACGGCGATGGAAAATGCCAGCCCCTGAAGGAGATCACTGGACATTTGAGTTCCCCTTTACGGTTGGAGGTCGCGATGTGTTTGGTTTGTCGGTGTATTTGGTAGACTTTTTTATTGCACATGAATCAGAAGATATGGGCCATTTTTTTACCGAAGGCGCAACCTTTGATGCCATGGAAACAGAAGCCGGACAAGCCTATACCATTGATACCACGGCCTGGTTGGCACCCTTTGATCTGGGTGTGAGCCAGACCGTTCATTTTGAAGCGCGCCCCATGGAAGAATACGATATCTTTACCCTAACGCTTTCCCTTGAACGACTCAGCGGCGACTCGGCATCGTGGCAACGCGTGAACCAAAGTTTCATCAATGCCCTACGCAAACAATTCCTCATTTGGCGTACGGTTGAAACAGCTGATAAAGTGCGCTATCGTGAAAAAGGGGAACGTATTTTGGCGGGTGAAGCGGTAGAAGATGTGGAAGTCTAAGTGATCACCAAAATTTAAATTTTTCTCGCTGGTCTGGTGGGCCGTTGTGTGGTTGGTGTGGATGGAAGGGGCATATGGAATATGCGGAAGGGTGGGAACCACGCGGGCAGGTGAGGGTGGTCTACGGTCGTAAAAACACTGAACCCCATTAAAAGCCCCACGCAGTAGGGAGGTGGCACGTGAGCTGGCGAGCGTGGGGGGGGGGACCTTTTTTGCATACTTTCTTTAGCTGTTGAAAGAAAGTATCTCGTCGAAGACAAAAAGAAATCCTGATTCTCACGAATCAGGATTTCTTTTGCATAAAGTAAGTATTCTACGCATTCCAAAAACTGCGGACCCGTGGGCTTTCCAGTACGTCGGGATTTAAAATGTGATTGGGTTGGCGGCCTTCAAGGGTGTCGATGATTTGATCGACGCAGCACAAGTCTAATAAGATGGCTGATTCAACGGTGATGCCGGCATTGTGATTGGTGCAGATAATGCGGGGGTGATCTTTGTGGATTTCACGAGGGCCATTTACGGGGTCGTCTACGACGTAATAGTATAAACGGTCTTCTTTGATGGCGCGGTTGACGGCTTGGTCATCTACCAAGTTGCCACGGGAAGGATTGATGAGTGAGGCGTGAGGTTTCATGGCACACAGGAGGTCGTAGGTGACAACGGTATCGTCGCCTGATAGGTGAAGGGATATGGTATCGGATTCTTCAAAGAGAACGCGGGGATGATCGACCACCTCGGCATTGAATTGGGCGGCGACTTCTGCAATGTCGGGGCGTGTGTCATATACGAGCAGGCGACCGTTTTCACCCAATAGGGCACGTGCGCGTTCGGCCATGGTTTGCCCAATGCGCCCCATACCCCAAATGCCCAGTGTGGAGTCTTTGGCTTCGAAGGTGCGAATGGTTTGGAAATTGCCACTGTGGCTGTTTTGATTGAGTGTATAGACGCGTTTGAGCGTGGCCAGCCATTGGGTAATGGCATATTCGGCAACGGCAACCATGTGAACAGGGGATACGGTGACGAGCACATCGTGTTCGGTGGCGACTTCTACGTTGACTTGGTCGAAACCGACACCCCAACGGGCGATAATTTTGAGATCTTTGGCTGCCGCGTAATATTCGGGGGTGAACAGGACGGAATTGGCAAGCACGGCAACCACGCCTTCTGCATGTTTGGCTGTGAATACAGGATCGCTATAATATGCAACTTCATCGGCATAATTGCTCAATTTGGCCAAAGCTTCTCGGCGTTGAGGGGAGTCGAATTGAGGATTTTGCAAGTTACCGGTGACGAGGATTTTTGATGGCATGGTTTACCTTTCTGCTGGATGGACGAATAGATTTGCTGATTCGCGACTGTTTTTTTGCATTTGCACTTTGTAGGTAACGATATATTATATAATTCGATTTGTATTAAAGCACGTTAAAATACAAGTGATCCATTTTTAGAAAACTAACTCATACTCACTTTTGGAGAATGACACGCTATGGCTGACGCTTTTGAAGCAAATATGAAGGATTTGGAGTCGAATGGTTTTCTGTTGATCAAGAATGCGATGGATCAAGATGTGGTTGAGCAATGGAAGACCATTTTGTACGATATGTATGATAAAGAAGCTTATGAGATTAATAACAGTGTGGGCAACGTCGCATTTGAAAAATTACTTCAGTTACAGCCTGACCTATCGAAGGCGTTGATTGGGCACGAGAGTGTTGCACTATATTTGAAAACGATTATGGGGAAGCAATGCCAGTTGCGCAGTTTTCGGGCGCATATAAACCCACGGGAATATTTGCAAGAATGGCATATGGATTTTTACGATTATTGGGATCAAGAAGAAAAGTCTGAGGCACAAAAACCGGCGATTGCTTTGTGCATGAATACGACGTTGTATTTGACAGACAACACACCCGAAACGGGTCGGCTAACATTTATCAAAGAGTTTTTTAGCAAACCCATTCCAGATGAGATGCGCAAACATTGGGGATATACAGATGATCGCACCAATCCGTTTCAGGTGTGGTGCGATGAACAGCCTCATGTGGATTTGTATCCGAGTGCGGGTGATATGGTTTTGTTTTATAGTCATGTGCCGCATCAGGGTGCCAAAACAGGTGCAGATGCACCGGGTCAACACCGCGCGAATATTGTGTTGCACTATCAGCAAAATCCGATGTTTCCGGGCATTAAATTTGTGAGCAATCCGCAGTTTACGTTGGATCAATTGGGGTACGCAGGTACGTTTCCATTTGCACCCTAAATGTTTTGCTAAATCATAAAGTAAAAAGCACGCTGAAGAAATTCAGCGTGCTTTTTTTGGGGTATCTATTTGCAGTTTCTAAGGCACAGAATATGCCGAACCAGCCCAAACGGCTTTGGCAACCCGTAGGATGTTGCCGCCGATGATTTTTTGGATGTCGCTATCTGAGTAACCACGTTGAACGAGGCCTACCGTGAAGAGGGGCCAGTTGGTCCAGGTGAGGCTTTGGATTTGGTGGGTCTGTTGCCATTCGGGTGATTTGACGGGGTCGTCTGCTGGCCAAAGGGCCTCCCAACGGTTGCGTTGTGAACCTCGGGATTTCACCTTTTGATTGGCTTCAGGCATGTATTGTGATGTATAAGGGCGGTCTGTGCCAATGGTGACGTGGTCCGTACCGAATGTTTTGGCAACGTAGTCGATGTGGTCGAGGAATGCGGTGATGTCGCCGTTGCCACCCAGGAATGCGGGTACGTTGGTGATGCCCATGGTGCCGCCGGTGTCGAGTACGGCGCGGATGATGTTGTCGGGTTTGCTGCGGATGTGTTTGTTTAAGGCACAGGCGGTGGAGTGGCTGACGACGACGGGTTGCTCAGAGGCTTGGGCGGTTTCGAGGCAGGTTTGCCAGCCGGTGTGGGCGAGGTCGATCATAACGCCGAGGTGGTTCATTTCTTTGATGGTGGCATGGCCAAAGTCGCTGAGGCCTGCATTGGCGGGTTCACCACAGCCGTCGCCGATGGGGTTGCGGCGGTTGTAGGTGAGGTGCATCATGCGTACGCCGAGTTGGGCAAATATGCGGATGTAGCGCAGTTCTTCGTCGGGGTTGGTTTGGTCTCCTGAGAGGGGGATGCCGTTGCAGGTGAGGTAGGTGCTGTGTTTGCCGGATTGATGGGCCGTTTCAATGTCGTTGGGGGTGGGCACACGGTGCATAAAGTCGATTGTGTCGGTGTTGTAGGTGTGTCGGGCAAGGCGTTTGATGAGGCGCAAGGGATCGTTGCTTTCTTCACCGGCATTTTGGAAGGTGCAGGTCACACCTGAGGCTTGCCAGGCTTCTTGGTATTCTTGGGTGAGCTTGGGGACGGTTGCCCAGCGGGTCATGCGCATGTCTTCGGAGAGGTCTTGTAGTTCCCGGTCAGATGCGCCGGCTTCGATGGCTTGGTTGATGATGTCGGGATCTGGAGGTGCGCCGAGTCCGAGGCCGTAGGATTCTATGACGAGGGCGTTTTTGTGGAGTTCGAGGCCGTGATCGAGGTCGCGCTGGGAGGGTTTGAGTTTGTCGAGGGCGACTTCTCGGGCTTGTTGGATGGCTGGGTTCATGGTTTGGGTCTCTTTGGGAAAAGATAGTGGATGATTATTGTTTTGTGCTCAATTTTATCTTTTGTGCCTCCGGCGGCCCCTTTTCTTTAAACGACCAAAGAAAAGGGGGAAAAGAAAGTACCACCCCCCCCACGCTCGCCAGCTCACGTGCCACAGCCCTACTGCGCGGGGCTTTTAATGGGGTTCAGTGTTTTTATGGGCGGAGGCCACCCTCACCAGCCCGCGCAGTTCCCGCCCTTCCGCGTATGCCATACGCCCCTTCCACTCACACCCAACATCACCGCACCAACTGCACAACGGCCCACACCACCAAGAGGCGAAGTTCAAGTTTTTAGATTCACCTTTTTACTTTTGCCTTGATTTGGCCCACATCACCAAGAGGTTGATTGAGGTTTTGTTTTTGTTCCCCCTTTTAGGGGGCTAGGGGGTGGGTTTCGTGTCTTCAGTGATCCCGATGTCGTGATAACTGTGTGTTTCGTGATCAAATGTTTGGCCTTCGAAGGATCGGATGAGGGAGGTGTAGACGCGAATGTTTATGGTGTTTGATCCTTCGTTCAGTGTGTCGCGTGACACGGTGCATGTATAGGGTGACCAGAGAAGAGGTTGATAGTCGGACTGGTTTATTGAAATCTCGCAGGCTTCTAGGAAGGTGTCTGCGAACGCGAAATGGGCGAGGAGATTGTCGCCTTCGGGAATTGTGTTTAGGGTGAAGGGCATTTCGTATTCGACGATGCCTGCGTAATAGGGGAGGCCATTTTTTTCGTAGGTTTCAAAACCACCTGTTTGAGGTTGTGGTGATAGACTTATGGGATTGAGGTTGACGCCGAAGTCACCTGCAAGGTAGAGGGGGTTGAGAAGGCCACCGTCGGGGCGGTGGGTGATGAGGTCTATGGTGATGGTGTTGGTGCCTTGTTGGATGAAGGGGGTGATGTTGGTGCCGAGACTGCCACGGACATGGGCATTGAGGGGGGCAAACTCGGGGGAGACTAGGGGGTCTGAGTCGTTGACGCGGATGGCCCATTCGCCTACGAGGGAACCGGGTTCCATGACGAGTTCGATGCGGCCGTTGTATGTGTTTTCAAATGTGGTGGTGTAGCGTACACGTAGTTCGGGTAGGGTGAAGTTGGGCATGATGCCAAAGGACATGTCGATTTGAGGGGTGAATCGGAAGTTGCCATGTGCCAATTGGTTGGTGATGGGGATGGCGGGTACGGTTTCGGTTTGGATGATGTTGTCTTGCATGTCGAGAAGGGACATGTTCCAGTTGTAGAGGCGGAGTAGGTTTTTGTTTTGGGGGGTGACTTTGGCTTCGTCAGAGATGGGGATGGTGATGTGTGGGAGGGCGGGTGTTGATTTGGGTTTAGCGATGGCTTCGAGAAGGGTGGATTCGAAGGGGGCGAGGGCGCGTTGGTTGTTGTGCAAACATATGGGCAAATTGCCGAGCGGGATCTCGTGTAAGGAGGCATCAAAAATGAGGTCGAGTGGGGTTCTGCCGGTGTTGATGAGGAAATATAGGGTGCGGTCTTTGTTGGTGCGGGTGACGAGTTGGAGTTTGTTTAGGTCGCCTGTTTTGGCTTGTACGTTGAGGTGTGGCTGTACGAGGTCCAAGATTTGGGTGCGCATGGTTTCGCTGGTGTCTTGGCGTTGGATGTGGAGGACGTGGCCGCCTTGTTGCTCGAATGCAGCGAGCCAATTGGCAAGGGGTTCTTCGATGTCTTTGCCGGGGGGACAGATGACGAGTTTGGCAGTGATGTCTTTGATGTGTACGGTTCCGTTTTCGATGGTGCCCGATTCGAGGATGTCGGTGTCTACAATGAGGAAGTCGATTTGGTTTTGGATGAGGGTGTTGCGAATGATGCCGTCGGTGCGGATGTCTTCGCGTGTGGGGAGGACGGTGGCGTGATCGATGAGTAGGGTTTCGGCGGGGATGTGGGTGTCTTCGAAATGTGCATACAAATTGTCGATGTGATCGGATAGGTTTTTCCACAAGGGCCAATAGGGCATTTGAAAAAAGAAGGTGGGGGGGGCGTCGTGTTTTTTGAGGGCGTGGGTAGAGTAGAAGAAGCCATGGGGGACGAGGTAGCGGATGTCCATGAGGATTAAGGTTTCGGCAATGAATTTGGCGTCTTGTACGGTGCCACTCCAACCGAGGCTGTGATAACATTCGTCGAGTGCGCCTTCTTTGTTGTAGAAGTACGCGGCTGATGCGGTGGCTTTTGCGCTGCGGCGTGTGTCGCCTGTGAGGGTGTCGAGTTCTTCGGCGCCTGCTTTGGTGTGGCCGGGGTCGCAACCGGGGATGTGCATGTATTGCAGTTGGGAGAGGCGCATGCTGCCTTTTTCGCCGGAGTAGGCAATGCCGTGTTCTTCGCACCATTTTAGTATGGGTTTGTCATAGCTGTTGAGAAAGTGTTCGTATTGCAATTTGTGAAAGTCTTTGGTGACCTGGAGGTGTTGAGGGTGCGTAGGATCTTGGAGTGCGGGTAAGAGGGGGATGAGGTCATACCCATAGGTGGTTTGGAATGCATTGGGTAGAAGGACGGACCAACTGGGCTGGGTTTCATCGACAAAGATGGAGCGAATGGTGTTGCCAAATTTGTCGGCAAAACGGTTGTAATAGCGGTCATGGGTGAGGTTGATGTAGTGTTGTACGGCATCGGGGTTCATGACGTCGGTGTAATATCCCCAGTATTTGTGTGTGGTGACTTGTGTTTGTATGGAGGTGTAGAGGCGATAGGTGCCTTCGGGTAAGATGGTTTCGAGGGTGGGTGTTGGGTTGCTGGCAAAGTAGCGCTTTTGGTTGTATTGGGTGAGGCCTGCTACGTTATAGGATTCGTCGGCGAGTATCATGCCAACACTGGATCGCAGATCTGTAGGTTGATTCCAATCTGTCTGATCGTTTTTGACTGGGTATGCAATGCACGTGAGCACGTTGCCGCGTGGCAGTTCTTTGCGAACAGGTCCCCCATTAATATCATAGGTGCGTTGGGTTAGTCGCGTGCCTTGGAAATGTGGATTGCCTTCGGTGACTTCACCGCCTGCGATGCCGCTGGGATAGGGGTATTCGTCGTAAAGGTGTACCAAGAGGCCGTGTTGCTCGGCTGCGTCGATGGCGACTTCGACCATTTGAAAAAAGGAATCGGATAAGTAAGGTTGCTTGAGGCCTTGCCGAGGGTGGATGAAGAAACCACGGATGCCTTGCTCGGCCATTTCGGCAATTTGCCAGCGGATTTCACTTTCGGAGAGTTCGTCGTTCCAAAACCAGAAGGGATAAAAACCAGGTGGGTTGTGTGTGGGCATAGGAAGACCTTTAAATAATGGACAATGGAGAATGGATAATAGGCAACGTGCAAGATAGGGAACTCTTGATGTGGGTGCAATAGTTTCGAGTATACGTAAAAGAAGCTCTGGATGTTTGGCATCCAGAGCTTCTTTTTATTTATGATTGGGTCGTGTCTTATTTACCCGGTGGTAGTTTAGGAGAGATGGGTTGAATGATTTTTCTTCGTTCGGGGGTGAGACGCTCAAGCAATTCATTGGAGGGTTCGTAACCGCCGCGATTGTGCCCCCATTTGGGGCCGTAGCGGTACAATATGGAGCGGCGTTGACCGGGGTTGGAGCGGCGTGCAGAACCGTGGGCCAAACAATCGACAAAGAGCAGGGCGTCACCGGCAGATATGTGGGCTTCGACGGCGCATTCAACGTTTTCTAAGGATGCAGTTTCACGGATGTCTAAATGAAATGCGGGATGGAGGAGGTTGGCTTTGTGGCTGCCGGGAATGACCATGGTGGCACCATCACCGGGGCCAAATTCTGTGAGGGCGATCATGACGTTTATTTGCCCGCAGCGAAACATGTTGTCGTGAAAACGAAATTGGGTGCGGATGCGCCGTTTGTGCCCGCCTGAATGGAGGCGGATTGCACCACCTGGACCACGAATGATGGCGACGGCTTCGTCAATGAAGAGGCCGTCTGTTTCGCCTACATAATGGGATACATGATCCAGCCACGATGGGTGATCAATAAGACGTTCAAAGGGTTCACCTGCTTCGAATATCTGTTGGGTTTGATCACCCCCTGGGCGACGATAGAGATGGCCTTTCCAACCCCATTTGGGATCTTCTGGTTTTAGAGCGTCCAAACCGGCATTGAGTTCATGGATGTGATCTGGATCAATTGCATTTTTAAGAATGATATATCCGCGCAGATCAAAGAGATAATCTTCCATTTCTGTGGGCATAAGCTCTGTCTCCAAAATAAAACACACGGAATTTAGAGACGACCTAAATCCCGTGTTGAGAATCTATTTCCGCTTCATTGGGACACCGCGAGTTATATGCTTACGCGTTGTTCGCGATGAATGATGTCGGGGGTGTTTTCAACGCGTGTCCACCACAAATTTGTGTCAAAGTCGTTGTCGCCAGAGAGGAAACGCCAGAGTTTGATGCGGTTCATGATTTCGATGCGGTTGCGTTGCCCGTGCCAGTCAATTTTTTGGCTGAGAATACCGGAAATTTTGGGATCATCGATGTCATCGGTGTTCCACAGACGTGTTTGGCGCACGGTGGGGTTGAGGCGCAGTTTGAGCATGTAACGATCTTGATCTGTGGTGTTGCTGCGTGCTGAGTGCCAGACGTTTGCGTGCCAGAAGACTATGGTGCCTGCTTCGCATACGGATTGCACTTGACCGACAATGTTTTGATAGCGCATGATGTCGGCTTCGTGTACCCGTCGGAAATGACTGCCCGGCACAAAGAGGGTGCCGCCACTTTCGACAGGGGTGTCGGCGGGGAAGAAGCAGGTTTGAATGTCAAAGTGATGTTCACGAATATCGTATTCGGCATCTTGGTGTAGGTTGGCGCCTTTGCGTGTGTTGGCAGGGGTGAGGTGCGCCGCGTGGTGGTCATAGCGGGGGTTGGGGCCAATGAGGCTGTGTAAGATGGCTTCGACTTTGGGCAGGCGGAAAACTTGCCCGAGCGCTTCGGTGGGCCAAACTTCAGAGAAGGGTGCGGCTGTTTTTTGGGCGGTCTTGTGCGTGCCGTCGATCATTTCTTTGTGGGCGGCTTCACACAGTTCGCGTGGCACAATGTTGTCAAAGCGCAAGAATCCGTCGCGCACAAATTGGGCCATTTCGAGGGAGTTGAGTTTGAGATCTTTATCAGCCATCGATTGCCTCCAGTTTTTCAAGGACAAATTCAAAGTCGAGATAATCAACTTGGTATTCACGGCCCACTTGTGGGGCTCTGAGTGTGGGGACCTGTAGGACACGCCAACCATCGAGCATGGCGTCTAATACAGATTTGTAAGGGGGTTCTTGTGCTTCGCCTGCGGCTTCGAACTTTTTTTTGCCTGTGCCATCGTAAAAGGACCAGCCAACGACTGCGGCTTCCAGGTTGGAATTGCCTAAGTATAAAAAGAGCAATTGCTGTCTGAGTTGCGATTCTGCCATATGAAACTCCTCAAAAGGTGGTCGGTCATGAATGAGGGTCTAATATACGTTGGAGTGATGGTGTGTGTCTATATCGAATTGTGGGATCTGTATATAAAAAGACAGGGTGCGCGTGAACAAACCCTCTGCCACGCGCACCCTGTCTTTTTTGTCACCTGATACGTCGTGGTTCTATCCAAAAATCAACGTGCCAGCAATATTAAACGATCTGAACGCCAAATTAGGCGGACTCTACCGCTTTTCGGAGTTCTTCGCCATTGTTTTTCCACCATCCGTGCAAGATAGAAATGTCTACACCCATGTTGAAGTGTTTAACACCTATGTCCAAATACTCTTTTGCCTCACTGGGTGAAGAAATTTCTGCGCGGGGTTGCACACCCATGGCGAGTGCGGTTTTGAAGACTTCTTTTTTGGCGTCTAAGATAGCTGGATCATTGCGTTGCCCGGCTTTGCCTACGCTCATAGAATAATCGGATGGTCCCCACTGGATCATGTCAACACCGGGTACGGATAAAATGGCTTCTAAGTTTTCGACGGCTTCTTTTTTCTCAATCATCAAGTTCACAACCGTTTTGCGCATGGCTTCGACATAATCGAGGCCACCACCATACCCCATATAAGAGTTGCGGCGGGTATAGACGCTGTAACGGCCACCATCTTCGGGTGTGTCGGGTTTGGTGATGCGCACACATTCTTGGGCATCTTCTCCGGTGCGACAGTCGGTAAATAAGATGCTGCCAAAACCTGAACCGAGCGCCCTTTGTGCGAGATAGTGTTGGTTGGCACGATCGATTTTGAACATCATGCCCATGTTGTAGAGCTCGGCGGCACGGCACATGTTGTCGAGATCATAGAGGTCAAATGTGCCATATTCACCGACAAATTCGACATAGTCATAAAGACCCGTGTGCCCGATTGCTTCAACGATTGCTGGCCAGCTGGAATGGATGCGTGTGCCAATCGTAGGCTCTCCGGCATCCAATTTTTCTCGAATTCTGTTGGGTTTCACAAAAGACTCCTTTGAACTTTGTGTTGTAATCGTACAGGCACTGTGCCTAAATGTGATTCTAAGATAATCAATGTTATAAACTTGACCTCATTTTTCTTGATAGGTAGAAAAGGTGCCCATTAAAAGGCTTTTTGGATGTTACTCTGCTTCGGGGCATTGGATCGCAGCATATGGAAAGACTGCGACCTTGGCTTGGTTTGCATGCGTTAATTTGAGATGGTTCAGGGTTTCTTCCCATGTTTCGCATGCCACCACGCGATCGTCTGTGCCCAATTTGTCTAGGTCTGTGCGCGAAAGATACTCGGAACAGACAATAATACGGCCGGCATTGGGAATGGCACCTCGGGTTGCTGTCCACAACTTGCCACCGTAGTCGGTGCCGAAGCGCCCGGTGAGATAATGCAGGGCTTGGCCTTCAATTGTTTGGGTGATAATCACAGCTGTGCCTCCCTCTTTGAGGCACAACTTAGTGGGCCAAAGGCTTTTGCCGGTCTGGTTTTCAATGGGGTATGCATTGGTGACGACAATGTCGCATTCTTTGGGCGTTGGGGTGGCGTATAGCTGTAGGGCACGTTTGACACCCGCTCGATGCTCGGTTACAAAATTACCTGCAAAAACGCCCACAACTTCTCTGCGGTTGTTGATGAGCAGGTCGATTTTCATGTTGAGGCCCACTTTGCGAACGGCTTCCTCGATATCTTCTCGAAGCAGGTTGCCTTCCACTTTGCCCAACATGCCTGTTGGGCTATCCGTCATATGTGCAGGTCTGGGTCTGCCGTGATTGACTGCAACAGCCTCAAGTCCCGCAACACCAGGAAAGACCATTTTGCCACCGCCTCCAAAACCTGCACCGGGGTGTGGGATTAAACCGCCGATACCGATTTTAAGGTCACAAGACATGACTTCACGGTTGATAAGAATGGGTGTGCCACGGGTGGTTTCGCCTAAGTCGACAAGATGTTCGTAGGGGTTGTGATTGTAGATGCGAAACCTTCGAACGACATCTTTGCCCAGCTTTTTGACAAAGTCTTCTTGTGACATGGCGGCATGGTTGGCAAATGCACCTACGAATCGAATCTGGTCGTCTTTGATGCCTGCTTCTGCAAGAGATTCAAGGACCATAGGGAGAATTCTATGAGTGGGTGCAGGTCTGGTCAGATCATCGAAGAGAATAACGACGTGTTCTTTGCCCTGTGCCATGTCTCGAAGCGTTGCTGTGCCATATGGGTTATTGAGGGCTTCTCGAAGCTGATCATCATCTAAAGCGGGTGTGTCATGACCCATCATCTGACAATTTTGCACATCCCAGCTTTCTGGAAAGTGAAGAGAAGCTTCTTCATCTCCATACCAGGCTTTGATTGGGATACGAATGTTTTGAGCCATTGTTTTCCCTCCTTTGTGCGTGCTGGAATGATCTGTTCTGGGTGGGGGAATGCTGTCATATCTAAAGGGACCTGATTCACCCTTTCTTATACATCACTTTCCACTGCGG
>JBLHJX010000124.1:0-15346 GCA_047619225.1 Candidatus Latescibacterota bacterium | reverse complement strand
CTGTCGTTCAATAGCCCAGAGGGTTGGTGTTTGTCTTGTGAAGGGTTGGGCACACAACGAGGGATGGGTGTGCATACCTTGGTACCTGACCAAAAGAAAACATTGGCACAAGGTGCTGTCTTGCCCTGGGGGGAGGTTGATCCCAAAAGTCTACTGGGGCAAATGGTTACGGCGATTGGTGAATCTGCTAAGTTTGATTTACACACCCCCTTTTCCCAGATGCCAGATCGGGCGCAACAGGCCATCTTATATGGTTTGGGCAATCTGTGGTTGACTGCCACTGAGGGTTTGAGCTTTCAATTTAGGGGGCTGTTTCCGGCCATTGAAACGTTGGTTCGTCAGGCGCCGAGGTTTCGGCGTCAGATGGGTGAATTCATTCAAGATGTGCCATGTCCTTCTTGTCGTGGGCATCGGATCAATCCTGTGAGTGCGGCGGTTCGTCTGCGGGATCGCACTTTGCCTGAGGTGGTCAAATTGCCCATCAGAGATGTGCGCAGCTGGTTTGACGGGTTAGATCTCAAGGGGCGAGAACACGAAGCGGCTGGAGAGGTATTGACGGAGATTCACAATCGTTTGCGATTCCTGGACGAAGTGGGGTTGGGATATATCGATTTGGCCCGAAGGGCGCCCTCCTTGTCTGGTGGCGAGGCGCAGCGCATCCGGTTGGCCAGTCAGATTGGGTCGGGGTTGACGGGTGTGTTGTATGTGTTGGATGAGCCAACCATTGGGTTGCACCAGCGCGACAATCGTCAGTTGTTGTCTGCTTTGCAACGTTTACGCGATCTGGGCAATTCGTTGATTGTTGTTGAGCACGATCGCGACACGTTAGAGGCTGCCGATTATGTGTTGGATTTTGGTCCTGGGGCAGGCACAGAGGGTGGGCGGTTGGTTGCGGCAGGTTCGCCCAAGCGATTGGCTTTGGGAAAGGGGTCATTGACAGCACAATATTTGAAACATAAAATGCGCATCGATGTGCCGCTTGAAAGGCGGCATTCCGATGGACGAGAACTCAAGGTGATGGGGGCACGCCACAACAATTTGAAGCAGGTGGATGTGGCTTTTCCTTTGGGGTTGATGACGTGTGTGACGGGCGTTTCGGGTTCTGGTAAGAGTTCTTTGGTGAACGACGTTTTGTATGGTGTTCTTGCGGCGCGGGTGAATGGTGCGCAAAAGGCTTGGGGTGAACATGACGATGTGGAAGGTTTAGAGTTGGTTGATAAGGTGATCAATATCGATCAGACGCCCATTGGGTACTCACCTCGAAGCAACCCTGCAACCTATGTGAAAGTGTTCGATGTCGTTCGCACATTGTATTCGAATTTGCCTGACGCCAAGGTGCGCGGGTTTAAACCTGGAAATTTTAGTTTTAATCACAAGCGCGGGCGTTGTGATGGGTGTCGGGGGTTGGGCGCGCGTTGTATTGAGATGCACTTTTTGCCCGATGTGTGGGTCACGTGCGAAACCTGTGGTGGAAAACGATATAATCGCGATGTGGTCGACATCGTTTACAAAGGCGTGTCTATTGCCGATGTGTTGACAATGACGGTGGCCGAGGCACTGATTCATTTTGAAAACGTGCCGCTTATTCGGCGATCTTTGCAAACATTGTTTGATGTGGGGTTGGGTTATATCAAAATGGGGCAGGCGTCTACGACATTGTCGGGTGGGGAAGCCCAGCGCGTGAAGTTGGCACGTGAGTTGGCCAGGCCCAACACGGGGAAGACGGTCTATATTTTAGACGAACCGACCACGGGTTTGCATTTTGCCGATATTCAAAAATTGCTCGTTGTTTTAGATCGGTTGGTCGAGGCGGGCAATACGGTCATTGTCATTGAACACAATTTGGATGTGGTCAAGACTGCAGATTGGGTAATTGATTTGGGGCCCGAAGGAGGCGAAGAAGGTGGGTTTGTGGTTGCAGAGGGCACCCCAGAGGATGTGATGCTGGTGAAGGGATCCCACACTGGGTTGTTTTTGCAAGAAGTGCTTGCACAATCTGTAGTAGCTTGAGGTGAATAGCGGTGCGCCGTTACCCACATTTTTTGATTCGTTTATAGGTAATCATTGCACTTGAAAAGTCGAAGATCTTTCTGTGAAAGTTGGGAAAAGGCCTTGACCTATTTTTGGTTCATGCCTATTAGTTAATCCCTCATGCTTTGGTAGCTTCAAAGCAATGGGGATTCTCCCTCCTCCCCCACTTTCTTTATAGGAAGAACTGACTGCGTGAATTACATCGGTCGCAAGTTTTCGCTTCTCGATTTCCTCGGAAATGAGATGCGGCGGCGGATCTCCCCCGATTGTCGTGTGTTCTTTGATGTCTTTGCCGGTACAGGTGTGGTCGGCAAGCATTTTAAGCAACAGGGGTTCCGTGTCGTCGCCAACGATATTCAGTATTATGCTTATTGTTTAAACCGTGCCTATTTGGGCATCAACGCAACACCACGCTTTTCAGAATTACCCGTGCAACGCGAAGGGTTTGACTCTCGTCTTGATGCAGTTTTAGCCTATTTGAATCGCTTGCCAGGTACCGAAGGATTTGTGTTCCAAAACTATTGTCCCGATGGTGCTGAAGGGCGCATGTATTTTACCAATGTGAATGGTTTGCGTTGTGATGCCATTCGCCGTGAGATTGAAAATTGGTGGGACGCGGGCCTGCTTGTAGAAGGTGAATATTTTTATCTTTTGGCCACCTTAATAGATGGTATGGATCGGGTGGCCAATACGGCCTCGGTTTATGCTGCGTATTTGAAGCAATTTAAACAGCCCGCCCGCAAACCTCTGCAGTTGAATCCAATACCCCTGGTGTGGAGTCAATATAAACACACTGCATTTAACGAAAATGGTGCCGACCTGATTGGTCGGGTGCATTGTGATGTGTTGTATATGGATCCACCCTACAATCAACGTCAATATTGTACCAATTATCATGTTTTGGAAACCATTGCGCGGTATGATCGCCCCAAGGTCTATGGGGTGACTGGGCTGCGTCCACACGCCGATCAAAAATCTGATTTTTGCCGTAAGCATCATGCGTTGCCTACCTTAGACGGAATGGTACGCGATACTTTGGCGCGGTACGTTTTCTTGAGCTATAACAGTGAAGGTCTTATGGCCAAGAAAGATATTTTGGACACATTGTCAAAGTATGGGCCTGTTGAAGTTGTCAGTCATGATCATACACGGTTTCGAGCAGATCAAGATCGTGATAACCGAGTGTATAAAGCCGACCGTGTTGAAGAATTTTTATTTTGCCTCGAAAAAGATTGAGCGTCGCTTTTTCTCCCCCACGCGAGCCTCGGTTTCGAGGCTCGCGTTTTTTTATTTGGGTAAGGACAGAGCGTTATGAACATAGGCATTCCAACGCGTGCATTTTTTCAAGTGGCATTTCCCTGTCTGTTTCGTGCAGATGCGCCAAAGGTCGATGGCAAGCTGACCGATTGGGACGACACATTTTTGGTGCCCGACTTGGGCGGCTTAGATGGCAAAGAGGCGTTTGCCAAAGTGTATATGGCTTGGAATGATGGGGGTTTGTATTTTGCCTTAGATGCAAAAGGCAAAGCCAAGTGTGCGGTTGATGAACGCAGACCTTTGCGGGGTGATGGTTTTCAAGTGTGGATTGATACACGCGATGTGCGCAATGCTCATCGGGGCAGTCGTTATTGTCATCATTTTTGTTTTTGGCCCCAAGCTGATGATGTGGCCGCGGGTGGGCGACAATTTCGATTAAGACGCGCACGTGCCCAAGCGCGTCTTCAAGACGCGGGTCGGTTTTCTGTGGCATCTCACGCACATAAAAAGGGGTATGGTATGGAAGTACATATTCCAGCAGATGCACTGACCGGGTTTGATCCTGGGGAAAACACGCGTTTGGGATTTTCGTATGTGCTGAAAGACAAAACACTCGGGCGACAATTTTGGACGGCCGATGAGACTTTGCCCGTGTCTTATGACCCGAGTTTGTGGGGGACTGCTGAGTTGGTAAAATAAAAATGCTGCCTGAGCGGATTGGGTGCCCAGTCACATGTGGGGGGCAGGTCCTGTATTTCTCGTTCTAAAACGACCGAAGAATTAGGTCAAAAAAGAATCCAATCCAATTTATATCAAATGAAAGCCTTTGGTGATGCCAGAGGCTTTTTTTGTAGCGGGAGGTGTTTCTTGGAACTTATTGGTGCTTATTATGGCGTTGATTGGTTGGCGATGGTGCTCACGATTTTTTCTATTTATGATCTGGGCTTAAAACGTAGGCGAGGGTTTGTTCTGGGTATGGGTGCCAATGTGGCTTGGTTTTCGTTTGGTGTGATGGCTGGTAGTATCGCAAATCCTGTTGCCAATGTGATTTTTCTGTGCATGAACTTGAAGGGTTTTTTTAATTGGCGCGCAAGAACTGGAAGTTGACAGATGGCATTTGGTGGTTTAGCATGTAACATAAACGGAAGATGGTTATGTGAATAGGAGTGGATTATGGCACAAGGTAATGTCCTAAGAGGGGCTTTGATTGGATGTGGGTATTTCGCCAACAACCATCTCAATGCATGGCGAGATGTGGCTGGGGCAGAGTTGGTTGCTGTGTGTGATCAAGATAGGAGTCGGGCCCAAAAAGCGGCAGCGGCATTTGGTGTTCCTCATGTTTATACAGATGCTGATAAGATGTTGCGTGAAGAACGTTTGGATTTTGTCGACGTCGTAACCCAAGCACCCTCCCATAGACCCTTGGTCGAACTTGTCGCCTCACATGGCGTGCATGTCATTTGCCAAAAACCATTTGCCCCAACCATGGAAGATGCGCGTGCCATGGTGATCGCGTGTAAACAAGCCGGTGTGCAACTGATGGTTCATGAGAATTTCCGGTGGCAAAGGCCCATTCGCGCATTAAAAGCTGCCTCAGAAAAGATTGGCGATCTGTTTTTTGGTCGCGTGGTTTTCCGAAATGACCACGACATTTTCACGAACCAACCTTATCTGGCACAGGATGGACGGTTCATTATTTACGATTTGGGTATCCACCTCCTCGACATGGCCCGTTTTTGCATGGGAGATGTCTCCCATCTCTTTTGCCACACCCAGACCGTGAACCCAGCCGTAGAAGGAGAAGATACGGCAACCATCACTCTGGTTATGCAAAGCGGTGCAACCTGTGTTGTGGAAGCCTGTTATTTTTCGCATTTAGAAAAAGACATTTTCCCACAAACTTTGATCCATATAGAAGGCACGCGGGGTTCCGCTACTTTGGATGTTAATTATGATCTTACAACTGTGAACGATGGCAAAGTAGAGAAAAACCACGTACCACCCCAACCGCCATCATGGGCATCAGGCCCCGGTATTGCAATTCAAGAGAGTGTCGTTGCTATCACACAACATTGGGTCGAGTGTTTAAACGATAGGCGCGCCCCCGAAACATCAGGCTTAGACAATCTCAAGACATTGGAACTCGTCTTCGGTGCCTACGAATCGGCTGAAACCAATATGGTCTATACAACGGAAGCGGCATTAGGAATTTAAAGGCAATGGATAATGGATAATGGACAATTGTGAGGCGCTCCTCAGTAAATACACCGAAAAACGACTCGGGGCACGGGAACCGTGTCACTACGCCGGTGGGGTTCACGTAGGGATGATTGATCCAATGGAGGGCAGGGTTTCCGATTACTTATAATGGAATACTTATAAACCTAAATTTCACCCGCTGGTGGGGTGGGCCGTTGCGTGGTTGGTGTGGTTGTATTGGGTGTGTGCGGAAGGGGCGTATGGAATACGCGGAAGGGTGGGAAGCACGCGGGCAGGTGAGGGTGGCCTCCGTCTGTAAAAACACTGAACACATTTAAAGCCCCTCGCGGCCAGCGAGAGACTTTCTTGCCTACTTCTTTGGTCTCTCAAAGAAGTAGGACGCCGTAGGCATGATCTTAAAAATATATAAAACCATCATCAGAACAACCGGAAAAAGAAATGGCAATACAACCCGAAATAGACATAGACAATAGCCGAAAATCACCGACCCCCTGGGTCGCCCTAACCCTCGGTATCGCATTGGCCATTGGCATCAACGCCTTTGATCCTATCTCCAGATATGTGATCCATTCCTCATCCATCTCCAACAGCCACATGCCGTTTGCCCTATTGGTCGGTCTGATGGCCCTGGCCTATGTCGTTCGGCCTCTTTTGTCTTGGTTTGGTCGCCAACTCACACAAGCCGATTTAGCAACCGTATTGACCATCGGTTTTTTAGGCTCGTCCATGCCAACCATGGTCGGCCGTTTTTTGGCTGTTATATCTGCATCGGACTATTTTGCATCACCAGAAAACGAATGGCCCACCTACACACTGCCCAATCTCCCCATGTGGTCGCTTCCAAGTAATGCAGGGGATGGGATTGGAATGTTTTACCGAGGTGCACCATCGGGCATCGATTTTCCTTGGGCGATTTGGGTGGGGCCCTTGTTTTGGTGGGTAGGCCTTATCGTTGCCATCATTGTCGTGTGTTTCTGCATGGGCGTCGTGCTTCGCAAACAATGGTCTGAGCGTGAGCGTTTGGCCTTCCCGTTGGTACAAGTGACCATGTTATTGGTAGAAGAACCCCAACCCGGTGACTTGTTGCCCCGTTTTTTTCGAGAACGCCTGTTTTGGATTGGGTTTGGGGTGGGCGCGGTTGTTCTGTTGTGGAATGTTACGGGGCATTTTTTCCCCGGCATGCCCGTTTTTGCTTTTATGAATAAGAACAATCCGTTGCCCTTGGGAAGGGGGTTTCCCGACCTCTTTATTCGGTTTGATTTTTATGTGATCTGTTTTGCCTACTTTACGTCCTTGGATGTTTTGTTATCGATGTGGTTCTTCCACCTGTTGGCGATGTTACAAGCGGGCGCGGCCAATCGAATTGGGATGCCATCGGGCGTTACTTCTATGAACAACTATGGACTGGCCGTGTTTGTGGTATGGGGTCTCTGGCTTACGCGTTCCCATTTTCGCGATGTATGGAGAAAAGCGATCGGAAAGGCACCTGAAATAGACGATTCGATGGAATTGGTGTCCTATCGCGGCTGTGTGTTAGGCATTGGCATTGGGGGTATATTCATCTTCTTGTGGCTCATGCGCATTGGTATGGGACCTGGGACTGCGCTGATGTATTTGTTCTCGTCATTGGTCTTGTATTTGGGTATGGCAAAAATTGTGGCCTTAAGTGGGTTGGTATCTTTGCGTGGATCAGATACAACCGGCATTACCAAGGGTGTGATAGGCACTTGGAATATGAGTGACCGATCTATTGCCGCAACCGATTTGATGCTGGCTATGTATTCTTGGGCAAAAGGGTTTTGCATGCCTGGGGCAGCCAATGCGGCTAAGGCTGGTGAGCACGCCGGAGGAGGGCGCACATTGGGTCGTGCGGTTTTGTTGGGCACGCTGTTGTCATTGTTTGCTTGTATTGGGATGACTCTTTGGTTGGGGTACTTTGGCACGGGGGCCGAAAATTTTGGATCTTATGATTTTACCAATGGAAATCGTCATAGTTATGGTTATACGGTAAGTGCGATCAAGAATAAGGCCACCGATGTGCGTTCTTGGTGGGGACCCGGCTGGGGCATTGTGGGCGGGATCATAACGGCCGTTTTGATCGTTTTAAACCATCGGGTGCCGTGGTGGCCATTGCATCCGGTTGGTTTTACGGTGTCTTATCAATACCCCACCCGAGCATCCTTTTTTTCGATTTTTGTCGCTTGGTTGTGTAAGTTAATCATCATTCGTGTGGGTGGGATGATGTTGTACAATCGGTCGCGGGTGTTTTTTATCGGTCTGCTTTTGGGGTATTCGGCCGCCGTGCTCATATCTTTTATATTGGATATGTTCTTTTTCATGGGGCAAGGGCATGCGATACATACGCCGCCGATTTAACGGGTTGCGCCCATGTCAATTATCTCTTAGTTTTGGGTTTCTAAATAGATTTGCGTGGTGACAAGGGTTTAAAAGCCCGAATTTAGGAGATCGGTATGAGTCCGATGTGCAAGACAGACCAGAAGCGGAAGGCTTCGACGATTACTCAAAAATGAGCACAACTGCGCGTGTGAAACGGTTGTTGTCGTGTCTGTTTTTGTGAGGGAACGCCGCCGATATTTGGCTGCTGGGGTGGATGCTTTCTTAGAAAAACCCTATTGGGTGAGAAATGGTGTGCGTGTTTGACTGATTTGCTGGATGTGACATTTGTTGACAACGACGCCTGAAAGATGAGTGCGCGTCTTTTCCTGCCATCTTCAAAGTGTGAAAGGGAGCCGATTCGTTATGGCAGAACAGGTTTCTAACACAGAATTGGAACATCGCAATCATCGGTTGGAGATTCTGTTGAAGATCAGCCGCATGATGAATGCAACGACCAATCAGGAAACATTAATTACCAACATTGCAGCAGAGGTCGCGGAATATATACAGGCAGACCGGTGCTCAATTTTCTTTTATGATCGCCTAACGGATGAGTTGTACACGCACTTGGCCACGGGGTTGGATGCTGGGCAGGTCATTCGTATTCCGTGTAATGTGGGCATTGCGGGTTATGTTTTCAATAGCGGTGAAGTAAAGAATGTAAGGGATGTGTCTCAAGAGCCTCTATTTACGGGTGAGGCAGATAAAAAAACAGGATATGTTACAAAAACGCTGCTGACCTATCCATTGAAGAACCGGGGCAAAAAGACAATTGGTGTGCTTCAATTGCTCAATAAAATGAGTGATCCTAATTATTTCACCGAAGAAGATGAAATTTTTTTGCAAGATTTGGTGGATCAGATCTCTGATTTGTTGGATCTAATTTTGCGCAAAGATGAATTGGCAGCACGCAATGCCGTACTGGAAGCCCAAATGCAGCAATTGTCTTCGGTTGAATACTTGATTGGTGATCGCACGGCAATTAATACGGTCTTTAAATACAATCGAAAATTGCACTATTGGGGTGGTGTGGCAGCAATGGTACTCTTGACGTTGATGGCGGTGACTTCGTTGGTGATGGTTCGGGCCGATGGTTTGCGCTCCATCATGCTTGGTTTGCATACGGGCACGGGTTTTGGGCTTGGTTTTCGGTATTATATTTTTACCGATACCGTGTCTGTTATTACACTCGCGATCTGTGTAACGGGCTTGTTGATGTACGTTTATCCACCGCTGAACCGATGGTTGAAGGGGAAAAAAGATCGAATCATAAAGGAGAAGTTTCAGGCAGGAATAGAGCAAGTTAGCAAGAGTAAAAGCACTTGAGGGCTTGACAGCCCATCTCAGATGGTTTATCATTGGGCGGATTTTTAAATGACTTGTTTTTTTAGAGGAGGGTATAGATGCGTAAGCTGAATTTGTTGAGTTTTGGGGTTTTGGTGGTGGGGCTTTCTCTTGTTGTTGCCTGTGGTGGCGATGGAGAGCACCAGGCGGATAATAATTTGCCCACGCGACGAGCAAAAATGCGTGAAGTGAAGACGAGCACAGATCGGATTATGGTCGATTTAAAAAACGAGGCGATCAGTAGTGTTGCTGAAGAAGCAATGAAGATCCAAAATGCATTGAATGCCGTGGTTGATTTGTATCCTGTCGAGCATAAAGAGCAGTACACGGCGTATAATAAAGAAGCCCAGGCAGTCGCTTTGGTTTTGGCAACAGCAGCTAAGGGTGGCAATCTTAAGGAAGCCAACAAGCAGTTTCGGAATCTGGTGCCCTATTGTGGAAAGTGCCACGAAGACTGTGC
Source organism: Candidatus Latescibacterota bacterium (assembly GCA_047619225.1). Lineage (GTDB taxonomy): Bacteria > Latescibacterota > UBA2968 > UBA2968 > UBA2968 > JABIFK01. Next base: position 5,637 of record JBLHJX010000124.1, on the reverse strand, counting down.
ATTTATGCTGGCGCCCGCTTTCCCTGAATACGAAGAGTAACGGGTTTTTTTCCGAATAAAAAAGGGAATATCCAAACGGGTATTCCCTTTTTATGTATGTGGTTTTGTCTGTTAACGCAGCATCGTTAATCCTTTTTGCAGGGTTTCAAAGTGTTGTGCAGGACAAATCAGTGTGGGTTCAGCAACCGCATGCTGGGTATAGAGGGCTGTGAAATCCACATCTTTTCCAGATGCATATTTGAAGGGCACGTCTAAAACGCGCAAGATCGCAGCGCCCGCCGCATAATCCCAGATGTTTGCTTGGTCTATGGCGCCCACGGCTGAGCCTTTGGCCACATAACACAAATTGGCAGACGCCGAACCAAGCTGAATGTTTTTGCCCTCAAATTTGAAATCAATGGATGAAGACATGCCTTCACTCATTAAAATCAGCGCGTTTGCGTCAATAATGGGCGCAGGTGGCGTGAGTTGGTGGCTGTTGCAGTGGGCTGTTTTGCCATCGGTATAATACACGTCGTTCAGCGCTGGCAAAGCAAAAACACCGACCGCAGGGATACCATCAACAAAGGCACCAATAGAAATGCCCCATACGGGTAGTCCGTGATTAAAAACGCGCGTGCCGTCAATGGGGTCTATGGCCCAGACCACGCTGGATGTGGGGGGCGGGTCGTCGCCTTCTTCACCCAGAATGTCGTCGTTTGGCCGTTTTTTTTCTAATTCTTGGCGGAGGAATTTTTCCACGTCAATGTCTGCTTGCGTGACCCACGAGTTGTCGGGTTTGAGGGTTCCCTTGGTATTGCCAAAGTGTTTGAGAGCGATCTTTGAGGCTTGGTCTGTCACGTTGAGAAGCCAATTGATGTCAATGTCGTGCATTGGAGTTCCTTTAAAAAATAGGTCTGGTTCAAATTTTTCACTTTGCCGCAATCTTTGATAATATACCAAAGACGTGGCAAACGCAATTGATGAGGTATAGGAGGTCTAAAAATGGGTGAGAGAAAAAGGCTGTTGATTACAGGTGCCGCAGGCACTGTCGGGGTTGCTTTGCGTAAACACCTGAGAGATCGGTACGATTTTCGGTTGTTATGCCATTCGACCATTCCAGATGATATGGATCCTTCTGACGAATTGGTGGTGTCTGATATTTCTAATTTTGAAGCAATGGTGGAAGCCTGCGACGGGGTCGATGCAATTGCGCATCTGGCCATTTTCAACCGTTGGAAAGGTATGACACGGTCCCAATTGGCGCAATTGACGTTTGATGTGGATATGAAAGGCACGTATAATCTTTTCGAGGCCGCGCGTATCAATGGTGTTAAGACAATGGTATTTGCCAGTACAAACCACGTGACGGGGATGAATGAGAAGAACGGCATTAAGTCTCATCCTGATGAACCGGTGCGCCCAGACAGCATCTATGGGGCGGGTAAGGCGTTTGGTGAAGCGCTGGGACGTTTTTATGTGGATCAATATGGGATGCGGGTGTTTTGTTTGCGCATTGCCAATTTTAATGGTAAGGATGAACCGGGGCGATTTTTTGAGGCTGGACAATCACGCTGGTTTAGTCCACGCGATATTGCACAAATGACGTGGCGGTGCATTGAGGCCGAGGGTTTGGATTGGGGGATTTTTTATGGCATATCCAATGGAGGAGAAGAAAAATGGGATCTCTCCAATGCCAAAGAACTTTTGGGTTTTGAACCTGAAGATGATGGTTCTTTGCCACACTTCCAAGAAAAGTATGGGCGTTAATTAAAGGGTCACTTTAAGGGTGTGGTCAATCTATGGCATTGCGGGATGAACAGCAAAATGAGCCGGTCGTAGTCGAGAAGCAGGGCGTGACACTGCGCGCTGTTTTGATCGGTGTTTTCATGGTTGTTCTGTTGGATGTTTGGGTGATCTATGCAGAATATATCGTGGGTTCTTCGCGACTCAATGTAAGCCATCACTTTCCTGTGTCTGTGATCGGGTTGTTTGTGGTGTTGGTGGTCTTTGCGCGTGTGTGGGGGCGGTTGTGCGGGACGGGTGGTTTTTTGTCTCGCAACGAGTTGTTGACTGTGTTGGCGATGTGTATGGCGGGCATTGTGATTCCATCTAATGGTGTGACGAGTTATTTGATGGGGTCTTTGGCTGCACCGTTTTATTTCGCGACTCCCGAGAACCGTTGGGAGATGTTTCATCCGTATTTGAATACTTGGATGGTCCCCCAAGAAATGACGGCGCTACGGTGGTTCTTTGAGGGGTTGCCTGAGGGGATGTCGATTCCGTGGTCTGTGTGGGCATTGCCTTTGGCTTGGTGGGGGGCTTTAGGGGGTGGATTTGTACTGGTGAGTGTTTGTTTGGCGTCGATTTTTAGACGTCAATGGGTAGAGCACGAGCGGTTGGTTTATCCTATGTTGCAACCTGCTTTGGTATTGACCGAAGAGGGTGTGGGCTGGTTGCCCCAGTTTGCAAGTGGCCGGCTTTTCTGGGCCGGGTTCGCTGTTTCTTTTGGCATATTGTCGTGGAATGTGTTGCATTTTTTTGAACCGCTCATTCCGCAAATTCCTTTGCAGGGGAGTTGGTTTTCTATCGCTCGTGGTTTTCCTTATACGTTGCACACGCGAATCAATTTTTTAACCATAGGATTTGCCTATTTTGCCAATGTGAGTGTGTTGTTTAGTGTGTGGTTCTTTTTTGTGCTGATGAACCTTGAGATGTTGTTGTTCGATCAGGTGGGGTACACGATCACTTTAGGGGGTGGGGCATCGTTGCCAAACGAGGCCAACCCCATGATCACTTGGCAAACCCAAGGTGCATTTTTGGCATTTGTGTTCTGGTCGGTTTGGACGGCACGTGTGCATATCAAGCAGGTATTGGCGCAAGCATTTGGCCTTGGTGAGGCGGATGATAAGCGAGAAGCATTGTCTTATCGATTTTCGGTGTGGGCATTTTTGGGTGGGTGCGTCTTTATTGTTGCTTGGTTACACGCGGCGGGCATGCAAGTGGGGGTTGCTTCCGTATTGTTGTTGGTATTAATGGTGTCTTATTTTGGCGCGGCAAAGATGGTGGCGGAGATTGGTTTGCCCTATACACCAACGACTTTGGGCGCTGAAGGGTTTGTTGTGGCTTTGGTGGGCACCGAAAATATGTCGCCAGGTAGTGTAACAACGCTCGCTTTTTCTCAAAATCTGCATGGTTATGGTAAAGGTATGGTTTTGCCACCGTTGGTTCATGTGATCCGGATTGGCGATTTTATCCGTTCTAATACCCGCAAGTTGGTGTTGGCCGTGGCGGTCGCATTTGCCGTGTCTTATGTGGTATCGACAACGTATACCCTTTGGTTAGGGTATCAAGGTGGGGCATACAACTTTAGGGCGTACCCTTTTTCTTATTACAGTCGGATTATCTTTGACCGGGTTGTGTACCGGTTGGGCGAACCTTGGCAGATTGATGCACATCGTTTGGGGTTTTTGGCAATCGGAGCTGTGGGTATGGGATTGTTGACCTTTGCGCGTTATCGGGTGGCTTGGTGGGGGTTAAATCCAATAGGATTTGCTTTGCCCAGGCTCACGTGGCAGATATTTTCTCTTTTTCTCGCGTGGGCGTGTAAGGCGATCATTTTGCGCTTGGGCGGCGTGCAGCTTTATCGCAAGTCACAGCCGTTTTTTGTTGGGCTGCTGGTGGGTTATGCCCTTGGGGTGAGTCTGTCTTCGGTTGTGGATATGATTTGGTTCAATGGACAGGGGCACGGTATTCATTCATGGTAGCATACTTCTAAGCCTAAAACCCCCAAATCTTCAAAGCCGTCTTTCCAAAAACCCATTCACGTTCGTCTTCGCTGAGTTTAGACAAATAGTCCATTGGCACACGGAGTGAGTTGTGATACCCTTCACGACCACTAACAGGGGGATAGTCGCTGCCCCACATCACGCGTTGTGCGCCGAAGGCTTCGAGTGTCATGTCTACAAGGGGAGGGATAGGATCAAATGGCAAGGGGACGCGACAGAATTCACCGAACCCTGGCATTTTGATTGTGAGATTGGGGTATTGTGCAAATTCAAGAATCTGTTTGAATGTATCGAATGGGGCTTCTTGATCTTGGCCAATGCCGCCGAGGTGTTCGATGACAATGCTCAGGTCTGGGCACGCTTTTAGGACAGCGGCGAAGTTTTCGCCCAAAAGGGCTTTGGGATTGCTGGGTGCGCTGACAATTAGGCCGAGTACTGCCGCTGTGCGCCATTGGGCGAGTGGGTCTGCCCCTTCGGCTTGGCTGGCTGCAGGCAAGCGAATACCCACAATACCCTGGTCAGCCCATTTGCGGATGTGGGTGCCATCATCGGATGGATCAACGATCATGGCCGCTTGGAAAAGGCCCGGGTGTGCGGCCATACTGTCGATCATATATTGGTTGTCTGAGTTACCGGCGTATTGGATAAAGACCGCATTGTCTACGCCGTTTTTTTTCATGTGATATACGAGTGATTCAACGGGTTCATATTTGTGTAAACCAATGTGGCAGTGTGTATCAACGATAGTCATTGTGTGATTCCTTTAAACGATTTAAAACAACGCGCCTTGCTCTGGTTGGTGAACGGGGGCAATGCATTCCGCTGAGTCGTTGCCGGGGATATTGACTAAGGAAGAAACCGCGTGTGCGGTCATTTCTTTGGTCGGAAAAGGTGTGAGCAATGTCTGTAAATCTTCTGGTCTTCTTTCCTTTGGGTCAAGCCAAGCGGCATAAGCTTCAGGGGGCAAGATCACCGGCATCCGGTTGTGGATGCTGGCCATAAGTTCGTTGGGTTCGGTTGTGATGATGGTGCAAGAATCGATTTCATCCCCTTCAGGCGACCCCCAGTGTTCCCAAAGGCCAGCAAAGGCAAAAGGCTGGCCCGATTTAAGTGAAATGAGCATAGGTACTTTGGTTTTGCCGTCGGGTTGTTTTTTCCATTCGTAAAACCCAGTTGTGGGAATGAGGCATCTTCGCCGTTTAAAGCAGCTTCTGAAGGAGGGTTTTTCGGCCAAGGTTTCTGCACGTGCGTTAATGAGCCGATTGCCTATTTGAGGATCTTTGCTCCAAGAGGGGATCAGGCCCCACTTGAATGCCACGGCGTGTTTTTGCCCATTATTCGCTAAGGCAATAATGGGCTGTCCTGGCGCAATGTTATAGCGTTTGGGCATGTCGTCGGGAAATATGAATCCTGAAAACGCGAGTTGGTTTTGGTCTTTGGGGGCAGCAAATGCAAAACGTCCACACATGGCCTGGTTCCTATATTTGAATATTGGAGCGGAATTCAGGGACGCCCTTGATGCCCAAATTCAGGCGATAGAGCGCTCCTGCGTGTTCTCCATTTTCGTTTTTGTCATGTCCACCCGCTGTGGTGACATACATGTCAGTGTAATCATCTCCGCCAAACGTTATGCAGGATACTTTCTTGGTAGGGAATTCGATCCGGCGTTCTTCTGTGCCATCGGGTGCATAACGTACGAGCATATAGCCATCCCATTTCGAACACCAAATGTATCCTTCTGCGTCAACGGTCATACCATCGGGAATGCCCTCACCCTCAGGTGTTTCGATGAATATACTTTGGTTGGTGAGTGCACTGGTGCTTTGATCGTAGTCAAAGCGATAGATGGTTCTGGCACCCGAGTCGGTAT
>JBLHJX010000123.1:0-15468 GCA_047619225.1 Candidatus Latescibacterota bacterium | reverse complement strand
GATAGGTGCGGCCCATAGGCTTTGAAATTGGCTTAGGAGCAGATAGGCGGTGGTTGACAAGAGTATGAGTGAGATGAGCGCTTTTTTGCGGCCTAGGGTGCGTTCGATGCGATAGGCTAAGAGGGCAAAGATGCCGACTGAAAATTGTAAGACAGCCCACGAGATGCCGAAGTAGCGCAAGGGGACGTCGGCGGCCTGGAGGTAGGGTTGTACGAACCAGACGATGGTGAATGTTGAGAGGCCAACGAGTGATGAATAGAGGATGAGCCATTTGATTTCTGAGTGGCCATGGAGGGCATATCGCACGATGCGTAAGATGCTTTTGAAGCTGTTTTCTGTTTGTTCAATTTTGTGCCGTGCGGGTTCGATGAGTGTGAGTGCAACGGGCACACAGAGTGCCGCCAAGATGGCTTCGACATAAAGTGGGGTGCGTAGGCTGATGAGTGCGAGTTGGCCGCCGATGATTGCCGCGACGCCTTCGGAGAAGTTGGCGACAGAACCGAGGCGACCGGCGTATTTGGTGTAGTCTTCTTCTTTTTTAATTTCGAGTAATGTGTCATAGAGTAAGGCCGAATCGGCACCAGAGATGAGACTGCCGCCAATGCCGAGGAGAATTTCGACAAGGAGGAAGTCGGTGAAGGTGTAGGCATTTGTATAAAATCCGAAGCCGATGGCTCCAAAGGTGCTGCCGATGACGAGGGAGAATTTTCGCCCGATGACGTCGGCAAGATAACCCGATGGGATCTCGAATATAATGAGTGATGTTGAGAATGCAGCTTGCAAGAACAAGACTTGTTGCATGTCGAGCCCGTTTTCCTGAAAGAAAGGAATGAGTACGGGCATGATGAGCAGCATCCAACTGAGTGCTTTTAGGGTGTAGAGTTTCCAGATGTTGTGGATCATGAAGTCACGAGTTTCTGAATCAGGGATCAAAAGGCAAAACTGTGAGGTAATGTTAGCTCGTGATTTATGATTCTGTATGTTCCCGTCGCGGGTGGGCGACGGGATGGATTAGAAGCCTACGGCTTGGCCGTCTTTGCGAGGTTCGGAGGCTGCGCAGTAGCCGTTTTCTAGTTTGTAGATGAGTTGGCCGCCGCCGTAGGCTGGTGTCATGAAATTGGGGATTTGCACATTGTGGCCTCGGGCACGTAGGGTGTCGATGACTTCGGGGGCGATGCCGGGTTCTATGCCGACGGTTTGGTTGTCGAAGACTTGCCAGCGGGGGGCGTCGCAGGCGGTTTGGGGGTTTTGGTTGTAGTCGAACATTCTGATCATCATTTGGGCATGGCCTTGGGGTTGCATAGCACCGCCCATCACACCGTAGCTCATAACGGGCTGGCCGTCTTTGGTGGTGAAGGCTGGGATGATGGTGTGGTAGGGGCGTTTGCCGCTGCCAACCTGGTTGGGGTGGCCTTTTTCGAGTGTGAAGCCGGCGCCTCGGTTTTGGAGGCTGATGCCGGTGTCGGGTACGACCACGCCGGAGCCAAATCCCATGAAGTTGGATTGGATGAAGGAGACCATCATGCCACTTTCGTCGGCGGCGGTGAGGTAGATGGTTTCGCTGGGGCCGGGTTTTCCAAATGTGGGACTTTGCGCTTTGTCCATGTCGATTAACTTGGCGCGTTCCGATAAGTAGGCTTGATCGAGTAGGTGTTCATATTCGATGTCGCGTGTTGCGGGGTCTGAGACGTATCGGTGTGCGTCGGCATAGGCGAGTTTCATGGCTTCAATTTGTACGTGTAAGCTGTTGGCTGAGTCGACAGGGTGCGAGGCCATGTCGAGGTTTTCGAGGAGGCCCAATGTGAGGAGTGCGGCGATGCCTTGGCCGTTGGGGGGGATTTCGTGTAGGGTGTAGCCCCGATAGTTGGTGCTGATGGGGGTGACCCAGTCGGCTTGGTGTGTGGCGAGGTCTTCTTGGGTCATGGCGCCGCCGGTGTTTTTGGCGTGTGCGGCAATTTTTTCGGCTAGGTCACCTTGGTAAAAGGCTTCGCCGTTGGTTTCGGCAATGCGCGCAAGGGTGCGGGCTTGGGCTTCGTTTTTGAACACTTCACCAATTTTTGGCGCGCGTCCGTTGGGCATGAAGGCGGCTTGGAAGTCTGCGGAACCTCCGAGGGTTTGTACGGCGGATTCCCAGCCTTTTCCGACAAGGGTGGGCACGATCCAACCGTCGTGGGCGTAGCGGATGGCGGGTTCGAAGAGGTCGGCGAAGGGGAGTTTGCCAAAGCGTTTGGAAAGGGCCACCCAGGCGGAGACACAGCCGGGTACGGTGACGGCATCCCAGCCGCGTTGGGGCATGGTGTCGTATTTGGAGAAGTATTCGGGTGACCATGCTTTGGGCGCTCTGCCAGAGGCGTTGAGGCCGTGTAGTTCTTTGCCGTCCCAGAGAATGCAGAAGGCGTCGCTGCCAATGCCGTTCATGGTGGGTTCGACAACGGTGAGGGTGATGGCGGTTGCTAAGGCAGCGTCAACGGCATTGCCGCCTTTGGCCATCATAGATACGCCTGCTTGTGCGGCCAAGGGTTGTGAGGTGGCCACGACGTTGCGGGCGAAAACGGGCATTCTTTGAGAGGCGTATGGGAAGTTCCAAGAGAGTGACATGCGTGCTCCTTTAAGTTATTTCTTGTCCTGATTTCAATATCCAGGCACTTGGGTGACTTTCGAATCCGACATGGGGATAGTACTCGGCAGCAGCGGGTGCTGCAAGTAGAATTAGAGATGCCGTGGGTTCGAGTTCTGCTTGGGTGCGTTTGATGAGTTCTTTGCCGATGCCTTTGCGCTGATAGGATTCTCGTACGGCAAGGTCGGAAAGGTAGGCACAGTAGTGAAAGTCGGTTATGGTACGTGAGATGCCGACCATGAGGTCGTTGTCCCAAGCAGCGACGACGAGGTTGGCGTTTGCGAGCATGCCTGCCATACATGTTTGGTTATCTACCGGGCGACGTTCACCCAGGGTGGATGCTTTGTAGAGTTCGATGACGTCGTCGAGGTTGAGGTCATTGCCTATTTGATATGTGATGCCCATTCAGTTTAAGGCTCCTTCTTCTAACCATTGGTGAAGCTGGATCATGAGGTCTTTGTCTGCGAGGGGTTCGCGCAGGGCTGAGAAGTTGAGTGTGACGCCTGTACCTTTTGAGGTGGATATGGGATGGTGTTGGTTTTCTTCTACCAGCATCAGCTCGGCGTGAGGTGCCCAGCGCAAGTGAGACATGAGTGGGTGCCCATTGGGTCCTGGCATTTGTGAGACCAGTGAAAAACCAATGAGAATGGCATGATTCAGAGTGTGGGTAATAAAAATGAGAGGGCTAAGAGCAGGCCCATCATGAGCATGCTATAAAAGAACCGGTAGAGGGTGTAGTTGTTTATGTTGCGTTGGTAGGACATAAGAGACAGACGATAGATGATGGAAAATAATAAACCCGCCGAAGCAATTGCTTCGGCGGGTTTATTTATCATTAGGATGTTAATTCGTTTATATCCGTATGAGAACCCGCCGAAATATTTTTTGCCCAGAGTCACTGATCGTTGCAAATGAATTGAGATCATGACCCATACCAGGGCGTACATAGCCATTCACGCCAGGAGTTGACGCTAAGGCGTTCATGGTATTATTATTCTGGCAGGTGAAAAGGGTCACGTTCATTCTCTTTGGGTTATATGTGTTAATATGCTGAGGCTGAAGATATGGCGGTTGGGTAAGCGATGTCAAGTTATTTTTAGGAAAAATATTTAAGCGGTGGAAAGGGGTGTTGGTAAACGGTTTAAAATAATAGAGATAATGGCCTCCTATGAAAAGGGGTATCGCCAATTTTGAGATACCCCTTTAAAAACATATAGGCTTACATTGTCGTTGCTTCATATACTTTAATACTTTAATACTTGAAATGAATAGGCCTTCTTGAGCGATTCTTGTTGTTTGATCAGGGTCGGCTGCATGAATCATATAAAAAAGGAGTGGATTGTGGAATACAGAACATTGGGTAGAACGGGGATCAACGTATCGGAAGTGGGTTTTGGGTGTGGTAGTGTGGGTGGGTTGTTGATTCGGGGGGAATATTCGGAGATGGTGCGGGCTGTGGCGTGGGCTGTGGAGCAGGGGATTACTTATTTTGACACGGCTCGAAGTTATGGGAATGGCCAATCGGAGACGAATCTTGGGCGGGTGCTGAAGGAGTTGAGGCCCGATGTGGTGGTGGGGACCAAAGTGTCATTAGGTGGTGAGGATTTAGATCGCATTGAAGATGCGGTTGCCGAGCAAGTGGATGGATGTTTGGCTCGGCTGGGTAGAGAAAGTGTGGATGTGATTTATTTGCACAATCAAATTACGAACACCCGTGAGGGCAGTCGGATGTCGCCGGCAGATGTGGCGGTTGCGGCGGGTGCTTTGCAGGTGGCGATGGAACAGGGGAAGACGCGGAGTTGGGGCTTGAATGGGTTGGGTGATACGGATGCGATACACGAAGCGGTTGGGGCCACGCATCCGTTTGTGATTCAGAGTTGTTATAACATGCTAAATCCGAGCAGTGGTTTGTCTGTGGCAGACAATTTTCCGTTTCAGGATTACGATGGGTTGATGGATCTGGCTGGCGATATGGATATTGGGGTGGCGGCCATTCGGGTTTTGGCGGCGGGTGCATTGAGTGGGGTTACGGAACGGCATGCCATTGCGATGCCCAGTGTGGGGCCCATTGGTTCGGGCAAGGATTATGCGGCGGATGTGGCATTTGCGCAGGGTTTTGATTTTTTGGTGCAGGAGGGTGTTGTGGAGACTTTGATTGAAGCGGCGATTCGATTTGCGCTGAGCCAGCCCAAACTTTCGACGGCGTTGGTTGGGCTGGCAAGTTTTGGGCAGTTGGAACAGGCGGTTGCGTACGGGAATAAGGGGGTGCTGCCTCAAGATGCGTTGGAACGTATGAAGGCTATTTGGGCAGGTTGGGGCGAATAGGTTAGGATCACTCACCTTCCTGCCGACAGGCTTCATATTCTTGGCCAAGTCGTATTACAAGTTCACCCGCTGACGGAATATCTTTGATTCGGTCGACGCCAGTGCCTGCGTACATTGCCATCTCGGTTGCCTGACCTTGAAGGTGAAGGTTCGGTGCGGATCTGTCATAGCGTTTGATTTCGACACCCGTGGCTATATTTCGCGCCATAATATCCCCTTCGTTCGGTCTGCTGCCTCGTGCGGGACACCCTTCAGCGACCCAGCGCCGATACGTTTCGTTGCTCAAAACACGGTGCGGAGCATTGTCCCATCCATCGCTGAAACAAATGGAGTAGACAGCGTCGTTAGATTTTGCCGCCACCAGTGCCTCTTTGTATTCGTCATGGGCTTGACTCTCGCGGGTGGCTACGAAGCGGCTTCCTAATACAGCGGCGGAGGCACCTTGATTCATGAAGCTCCAAATCGCTTCGCCGTCTCCAATGCCACCGGATGCGAGCACGGGTGTGCCGTTGGATACCTGCAACACTTCAGCGAGTGCTTCGGTTAAGCTCAGACGGGCTTGCACGTGCCCTCCGGCTTCCAGCCCTTGGCAGACCAAGTAATCAGGTGCCACTTCGAGTGCCCGAGCTGCACTTTCGCGATTGGTGACCTGGATGCCGAATCGAGCGTCGTGATCTTTGATGCTTTTGATCACGGATTCTGAGGGAATCCCATACGAAAACTGAACGATTGGTGCACCGGCCTTTAGGGATGCTTCCAGCGATGTGGGTTCGAAATGAAGCACATAATTGACATAGAACAAATTCTCGCCAACTTTCCCCGCAACCGCTTTCACTCGGTCATAAGCAGATTCTGGCGTGTCCCAGGTCAATCCCATTGCGCCGAGACCACCCGCGTTGCTGACTGCAACCGCCAAATCTTCGCGGGCAATGGTGCCAGTGGGGGCTTGAACGATTGGATATTTTAAGTCGAGAAAATGTGTCACTGAGTTGTTCCTATCCTCGTGGGAATTTAATGCCAAAGTATCTCACTTCTTGTTGATGGCATCTAAATAGAACGCATAGAGGGACGCTACGGATTCTTTTGGAAAAGTTGCTTGATTTTCAAAAGAAAACGCCTCATCGAGATTATGGGTTTTCCTTTTATTTAGATCTTCCCATAAAATATGCCATATATCAATGTGCGTAACCAAATCAATTGCATTTGACTGTTGATCAAGAGGTAATAAATGTGATTTTTCCAAAATCAACTGCCTGATTCGTTCGTTGTTGTCCTTGAGTATTTTTGCATACAAGAATTGTTTTTCATTAGAAATATAATTTTTGTATGCGACCTCACCCCGTTTGAGAAGCGTGTTTAAAGGTCCCAATAGTTCTACTATATTCTCTGTATTCTTTTTCATATAGATTCATTACTCGTAGTCTATGTTGGTGGTTTATCACTGATTATTCAGATCTGAATAGTAACTGTAAGAGTTTCCAAGCCGGTCTGTGTTTTTTTAAAAAAGCAGTTGTTCTTAACTGTTGACAAGCGCACTAAAATGAGATGGCACTTTGGTTTCAAAGGTCATTTCTGCTTTTGTGTGAGGGTGGGTAATCGTGAGCGATGCGGAATGGAGCATCAGCCTTTTAACGCCCTTTTTTGTTGCCCCGTAAGTTTTATCTCCAACGACAGGAAACCCTGCTTCCGAAAAATGAGCCCGGATCTGATTTTTTCGGCCAGTGATGAGATCGACTTCAAGCAGGCTATAGTTTTCCGATTCTCTCAGAACTTTGTACCCTGTCTTGGAAAGCTTGCCTTTTTTGGGGTCCTTAACGGAAAACACTTTAAAAGCACTGTTTTCGGCAAGAAGTGACGTAATGACATCTTCTTTTTTGGGCAGTATGCCATGGACGACGGCATAGTATTTTTTCTTCGTATTCTTCCACTCGTCTTGAAGGTAACGCTTGGCAAGTTCACTTTTGGCAAAGATGATCACGCCGGATGTGTCTCTGTCTAGACGATGGACGATAAAGACTCTGTTTTTTGATTTCGGATTTCCTTTTTTCACGTAATCTGTTAAACGATAATATGCAGTTTCTTCTGTTATCCTATCTGTGCTCACCGTTAAAAGACCGTTTATTTTGTTCGCAACCAAAATGTCACGGTCTTCATAGAGGATAGGCAGACCCCTGGGTTGATGTTTTTTGGGGGGCGGTTTAAAGTTTTTTTGATAGTCTTGCATAGTGCCTGCTTAAGATTTAAATGTGATGGATGGGATACGGGTTGGTTTCGCTGCGTCTATACGATTGCCAATGCCCGCACCTCCCCAAATTCACGGGCGAGTTTTTTCCACGTGTCTCCATTGTCGGTACTTCGGAAGATCTGACCACTTACGCTGTAGGCCATGATCCAGTCGTTGATGGCAGGATTTTTGACAACGCACCAGATTGTACTGTTTGAATTGCCACCGAGGTCGGCGCGTTCCCAGGTTTCGCCTAAGTTGGATGTATAGAATAGGCCGCCTTGATCCCCTGGCGGGCCGTTTCCTGCACCGACGTAGACACGGTTGGCGTTTTCGGAAACATAGAGTGCGCTTCGGCAGTAGCCCCAAGGAAAGTGTTCTTTGACCTTGAGGGGTGTCCAGCTAACCAGATCTGTTGTCACGCAGATGTCGTTGTTGGTGGCTGCAACGATTGTCTTTGTTTGTCCTGGAACGACGGTGAGTCCGTGCACGTCTTGGCTAGAGAGTCCTTCATTTACGGCCTTCCAGGTTTCGCCGCCATCATGACTGACGCGCATGCCGTCGATTTCGATTCCGGCGTAGATGGTTTGGCTGTCTTCGGGGTCGATGATCATGGTGGTTACGCGGGGGATGATGGCACCACAGTCCGCTGCGAGTTCGACGGAGAGTTGTTTCCAAGAATCACCACCGTCCTCTGATTTGAAAAAGGCAGATGGACAGGTCCCTGCGAAGATCGTGTTTGAATCTTTTGGGTCAATTGCCAGTGACCAGATTTGACGTTGGTTCAATTCTGAGTCGGGTTGTTCCCAGTTGTCTCCACCATTGTTTGAGCGGTAAATGCCGGTTTCGGTGCCAGCAAAGAGAATGGTAGGATCGTTTGGGTCTGCTGCAAGTGCGCGAATATCGGATTCGGAGAACATGCCTTTTGAAGATTTTTTCCAGGATTCGCCACCGTCTTGGCTGCGCCAGACGCTTTGACCAACGGTTCCCACATAGATATTGGGTGCTTGTGCCATTCTTTCCCTCCAGAGATATGCTAACATTCACAATGTTTAGTCGTGTTGTTATATGAAGAGTAATGATGTCAAAATTTCTTCGCAAATCAAGTTTTAAATTTTGACAGATGCACAAGTTGATGCTGGACAAAGGAAGCGGCTTGCAATAATTTACGTGAGCGTTTTTCCTTTAAATTGTCTGCGACCCAAAGCCTTTTCAATATGGAGTTCTTTATGCCTCAACCGAATATCGTTTTTATTCTCTGTGATGACCTTGGATATGGTGATGTGAGTGCACTCAATCCAGATTCTAAGATTCAGACGCCTCATATTGATCAGATTGCATCCAAGGGGGTTCGGTTTACCGATGCACATACGAGTTCGGCGGTGTGTACGCCGTCGCGGTATAGTGTGCTTACGGGACGGTATAATTTTAGAAGTCGGATGAAGAGTGGGGTGAATGGGGGATATAGTCCACCGCTGATTGAAGCAGGCCGGTTGACGGTTGCACAGCTCTTGAAAGATCAGGGGTATTATACAGCAATTGTTGGTAAGTGGCATTTGGGATTGGATTGGAAAACAAAAAGTGGGGCGTATACAAATGAGGGTGGGGAGATTGATACAGAGCATGTGGATTGCGGGGTTGATTTTACGGCACCCGTAAAGGGCGGCCCGTTAGACAATGGTTTTGATTATTATTGGGGGATTTCGGCTTCGTTGGATATGCCGCCATATGTGTATATCGAAAATGATAAACCGACAGTCGTTCCCGAGGGGACGGCATATCACGGATATGCACCCAATGTGAATGGGTTGACGGTGATGCAAAATGACCCTGAAAACGACCGTGGGCGGCCTGGGCCAGTACAGGCGGGCATGCACCCCGATAAGGTGTTGTCGGATTTAACAGATCGGGCGGTGGGTGTGGTTCAAGAAGTGGCGGGGAAGGATCGCCCGTTTTTTCTTTATGTGCCGTTTACAGCACCGCATACACCGGTTGCGCCAAGCAAAGATTTTATTGGCCGCTCGGGAACGAAAGATCAGTATTTGGACTTTGTGTTGGAAGTGGATCATTCGGTGGGGCGTATTGTGGCTGCGGTTGAGGCAGCGGGTGTTGCGGAAGATACGTTGATTGTGTTTACCAGTGACAATGGGCCGGAACGGTTTATGCATTTGCGCAAAGAAGAAATTGGGCATTATAGCGCGGCAGGGTTTAGAGGATGTAAACGAGACAATTGGGATGGGGGGCATCGGGTGCCGTTTATTGCACAGTGGCCAGCGGAGATTCCAAGTGGGACAGCGTCAAGCGAAACGGTGAGCTTGGTCGATTTCTTTGCGACGGCAGCAGCTGTTGTTGGGGCGGATATGCCCGAAGAGGCTGGAGAGGATTCTTTCAATTTGTTGCCCACGATGTTGGGTACTGCGGGCGATGAAGCGATTCGAGAAACAACGGTTCATCACTCAGCTTCGGGATGTTTCGCCATTCGCAAGGGAGATTGGAAGCTTTTGATTCACCAAGGTTCGGGTGGAAATAAGTATGATGATTTTACCGATATGTCTCCTGTGCAATTGTATCGGATTAGTGATGACGCAGGTGAAGATCAGAATGTCTATGAAGCACATCCTGAAGTGGTGAAAGAATTGGCTGAGGACTTTATGAGGATTGTTGATGCGGGACGGAGTCGACCAGGGAGCGTGCAACCCAACTATGACGGAGAGAATCGGTGGGGGCAGGTGAAGGATGCGCTTGTGGCGTTGGGTGAGGTGGGGGTTTCTGTTTCGTAGAAAAAAGAAGAAACTTGGATATTGAATCTGATAAGAAGCCGATATCGCACATAAACGATATCGGCTTCTTATTGTATTGTTTGTGATCGGTGTTCGATTGTCTACGCAATATATGAACAGCAATACAGATGTCTGCAGCCTTACTTTTGATTTACGGCGATTTTAACCACGACTTTGTGGAGCTGGCCTGATGAGATCACTGGCATGTGGGCATCTTCGGGGAAGAACATTGCAAATGCGCCACTTTCGGTTGCAAGCCACGTATCTGGTTCGTCTTTGAATAATTGGACGTCCTTTTCTGGGTCGTAGTCGGCGGTTGGTTGGGTGCATGCAGATTTGGGTTTCCATCCCATGGTATCGGTGCCACCCAAGACCAATTGGATATCGATGTATTTTTCGTGTGTTTCGAGTAGAGCATCTTCTTTTTTACGCCCAGGGACTTTTTGCACCATCGCATAGATCTGTTCACCGTCTATCTCATAGGTATCCTCTGGCAGTTCTTTCAAATCTGGGCGCAGGAGAAACGCAATTGCTTTTTCAAATCCTTTGTTCAAGGTTTGATAGTGGTGTGCATTTTCGAGTATGTCTAAAATCATATTGATATCCTCTCTTAAACTGTTCGTGTAAACGCGGCACGGTGCTGCGTTTTTGACTGGTTATTGGCGTGTTGTTTTCTGCATCCTGAGATATAAGTCCTCCACTTTTTGCCTTGCCCAGGGTGTCTTTCTCAGGAACTTTAGACTGGACTGTACGGATGGGTTGTCCTGGAAACACTTGATATTGATGCGGTCACCTAACTCGTGCCAGCCATAATTCGTCACCAGGCTATTGATAATCTGCTCCAGTGTAATGCCGTGCATCGGATTATTGGGTTGGTGCTCCGACATAGGTTGGGGGTGGTGCTCTGGCGTAGGCTGGACTTCGACCTTCTTTGAGCAGATCTCGAATGTGCGTTCATTTTCATTTCCCCAGTGGTAGCTTTCGAGGGTTGGGTGATCTTTGTCTGAGGATTGATCTGGGTTCATGACATCGTCTAACCAGTTGGGGATATCGTTTAGGAGATGTGTTGTCACACTGATTTTGTCATCCTCGATCTCTAAGATTCTGTAACCGCATGTCGCCAGACCCACAGATCCCGTTACAATTTGGTGTGCGTCACCGATGGCCACTCGGCTGTTGATGTGTTGGTGGCCGCAGAAATAGGCGCGGACCCGTTCGTCATTGGTTTGAATAAGGTTGAGGAGTTGTGATCGTACCAACCGAATTCTGCTGTATCCCCATTCTTCGCAGTATCCACCGTTTCGTGATGGGATCAGTGGATAGTGACCGACCAATAAGATGGGGCCTGGTTTGGAGAGTTGTTCTTCAAGCCACGTGAGTTGGCCGTCTGTGTCTTTGTTGCGAATGCTGAACATCACGAGTTGCCACGCGCCGAGGGCGATAACGGATCGGATGCCTCTTTCTCCAAATACTTGCCCGAAGTTTGTTTCCTCCAGTGGGCAGTTTTCCATGTCTTCCATGCCGGGGTATCGATCTGCAAATTCACTTGAGGGCGCAATGTCGTGATTGCCTGCGACCACATGATAGGGAATGCCTGTTGACTCTAATTGGGCATGCATCCAGCGCAGTTCGTCAATTTCTGCGGGTCCCCGATTGACACAGTCGCCACCGATGACCACGTGTTCTACGCCGTGTGGATTTTCTCGAAGCATCTCGAAGAATTTTGGCACGGCTACTTCTGTTTTTGGATAGTGCGCCGGGAATGGGCCCGATGCGTGGAGATCATTTGCGTACAGAATTTTCATGATTAGACCTGTCGTGAGTCTTGTTGGTAAGGAAGGATATCGGCTGTGTGCATAAAAAAATCTAACAATTGTGTTTCCATCTGACGTTCTATGTCGGCATAATCTGGATAACTGCTTAGGTTGTGGGTTTCGCCTGGATCTGTCTCCAAATCAAACAATTCATGGTGACCAGAGTAGTGGCGACGCACATATTTATAGTGTTCGGTGCGACACATGACGGCATGGGAACCGTCTTTGTGAGCGGGAATGGCGGATTGACTTTGGCGGGCGTAGAAGCTGTCGGGTGGCATTTTGTTAACGTCTGTGTTGATGAATGCATCTTCATTTTTTCTGGAACCGACTTCGGCAAATACGGCATTGCGGATGGGCGTTTCATCACCTGCAAGGGAGGTTCGCAGTGAGATGCCTTGGTGTGCATATCCGGGATTTATGTCTAACAGGTCGTAGAGCGTCGCGGTGATGTCTAAGAGTTCGGTGAGGTGCTGACGGTTCCCGTTTTGGGTGGGTATACCAGCAGGCGGTTTGATGACGAGGGGTACGTTGAGGAGACAGTCTTGCAGGGTGCTGTGTGTTTTTTCTGGGAGGGCGTAGTCGCCTGCAAAGTCACCGTGGTCTGAGAAGAAGAAGATCCATGTGTTGTCATAGAGTCCTTTTTCAATGAGGGCTTCGACAACCTTGCCGAAGAGGTCATCTATTTTGGTACACATGGCATAATAGATACGCTTGACATCGTGCCACATTTCTTCGGTGATGTCCTCGCTGCGGTACCCTTCGCGTAGGGCATCGAGAATTTTGGGGAGGTTGGCTTCTTTGGGAGGCACGGGAATGCGTGGGGGCAATTTGTCTGGATT
The DNA here is from genome assembly GCA_047619225.1 of Candidatus Latescibacterota bacterium. Taxonomy (GTDB): domain Bacteria; phylum Latescibacterota; class UBA2968; order UBA2968; family UBA2968; genus JABIFK01. The sequence goes on along the minus strand of JBLHJX010000123.1, from coordinate 2,866 downwards.
AATGGCGTTGTAAAAGTCTTCTTCGGCGTAGTAGGCTGGGTGTGGTTTGCCCAGTGGCAAGTAACACACAAAGGGTTGGTCGCTGGATTGGTTTTGGATCATATCAACGGCGCCCAATACGCAAGCTGTATCTGCATCAAAGTGGGGTGCGCCTTCACCATCGCGAGGGAGAACGCCGCGATAAAATGCACCGTGGCGAGGGTCGTCTGCATTTAGGGGAGGGGGTTGTTTGTATGGCATATGTTCGGTGTATTTGCCTTTGGGTTGGAATTTTGTGTCGCAGTATTGGAGATAGTCTTCGGGGTGTTGTACACGTACGAGATCATTTTTGCCACCCCACCAAACGTGATAGCCTTCTTGCTTGAGCACGGTGAGTAGGTTGGGTTCGTGTTCTTTGAGCATGTTGCGCATCGAACGGTGCCCGTGGACGTGGGGGTACCAGCCCGTCATGAAGGAGCAGCGGCTGGGTGTGCAGACTGGGTTTTGTGCAAAGGCATTGCTGTAGGATACGGCATCGGAGGCGACCAGGGCATCTAGGTTTGGTGTGACAGCGCCTGCATTGCCTTGGTGCCCGAGTACATCACCCCGATAGGAGTCTGGTACAAAGAGAACGATATTGGGTTTATTTTTCATGGGGTGGTTTTCCTTTTGGGATTGCTTGATGTCCTCTCTCGATACAACTGAAGAACCTATCTACTTCTAAAGTGTTGTGTGCACCGTTGAACCTGCCATTTGCCCCTCGGGCAGTGTTAGCGTTATTGGGCGAGATGCTTCGCCATCTTGCTTTACTATTAGGCTCAAGGTTCCGTTGCCTGCTGAAGGATCAGCTGCTGAAAGTGTCCAGGTTTCGCCCAAGAGACGAAGAAGTAATACACATGCTCGATCTGCGCTCACCTGCCAGCCCGCGGCTTGGATCTGACCTGGCTGACGGAACACAATTCCGAGCGCCTTGTCGCTCTCACACCAGACAGCTTGTTGTTGTGCTGAGTTTGCTACGATCTCAAACGGCATCTTGTGCGCAAGGTCTAACATAGCGGTGGACTCTTTGCCAGGAAACACCGCATAGACATACGTTTTTTCTTTGGGCTGTGCACCGTGGGGAATGGTGAGTGTGAACACGCTGTCTGTTACGGTTTCATCGGATCTTTGTGCGCTGATGCGTTTCCAGGTTCCGGTACGCGCTCCCGTAGTTAGGGAGATCTGACTTTCTTTTGGAAACAGATACCCGATCCCGTCATGGTGAACCCACCGTAAATTTTGAGTAACATTTCCCTCTGGGAAAGTCTCGAAAGAGTTGCCCTTGCTCAACGTGACCGGCCCCGAAAGTCGGCACTGGTTGGCGGTTGTCACCACGTCATATGTTGCATCGCAGGTGATATCTGCTCCCAAGCATACGATCATATCGTTAAAAAAGAACCACGATTTTTGAGCGCTGAGTGCCTCACGTTTTAGCTCGAATGCGGCCACGCCCATTGTCCCGTCCGATACACCGCCTGCAAATGCCGATTCACCTTGTCGTTTGGGTTCTCCCGGTATGTGTGGTTCAAGTACTACCGTGGTGCCTGGAATGCTTTGCCAGTCCCAAACGGGATAGAGCCCGCCGTATTCGTTGCCGTGTTGCATCAGGCAAGTGGTTCCCTCGGCTAGGTAATGGCTAAAGAGCCCATCATCGGTTCCTGACAGGCCATCTGTGTTAAACGTTCGGGTTGAGTACATTCGGGCAGAGGCATACCAACCTGGGCGATGGTGTACCATCATGTCGCTGCGGTAGAAGTGCTTATTGCCAACAAGTGGCGGGGCCGGGTTTCCTGCAACACGATCTGCGAGTGCTTGGAATTCTTTCTCTCGCCCGGTGGGCAGGGTTAGCATGCCTTCTGCTGCGCCACCGAGATAGGCGGCTGAACGTCTTCCTCTGCGTGGCACTGCGATTTCTCGGCCTCGGGCACCAAAGTCACCTTGGCCATTGTGTGACAGCCACTGGGACCCATCTAAGATGTAGTGAGAGAGCAGCGCGATTTTTTCTGGAGAATAGGCAAAGGGCGTTCCTGCCATGAGGTTCGCCAATCGCACATTGTCGCGGGCAAAACCTGATCCGTAACCGTGGTTATAAATAACTTGCTTGTGCTGGTGAAACGAAAAATCGGCCTGAATGCCTTCGCCGTCGCTGATGCGAAGTTCGGAGGCGATGAGTTCAAATGCGCGGCGCAGAAGATCGGCATCGCGCTGTATTACGGCTCGTCGTGCTGTGATTTCGGCTTGCCACACGAGGTTTTGCCCTGTGGTCCCGAGAACGGCTCGTTCTACGTTTTGACCGCCCTTGCTCATTTGAAAGTCGCTGAGGTGTCCGTCGCGCATGAGCATGATTTGTGACAGCATGCCGGGCGCACCGATGGCGTCCCACCACCAGCGTCGCCGGGGATCTTTGTGCAGCCAGTAGTCGAGGGCGGTGTTGATTTGTTTGTCAAGTTCGGGGTCTTGGTGCAGGGGTGACTCGGGAGAAAACCATGCTTGTGTGAGCGTGATGAGACGCCGCAGGTGTTGGGCGGGTTCCCAAGAGGTTGTGGCTGTGCCTTCGTAGTTGACTTCTTCCCAATGCCCATCGGATTGCAGCGTTTGCCGGTAGTCATTAGCGCGTTCTACATAGGGCGCATCCATCAGCGGGGCGAGCATGCGTTCTTTGATCACTGCCATATCGTCGATCTTCGGTGTTGCCATATTGATCTCCTCAGCGGATGCTCCGATGATGGGTGTTAACAGCCAGATACAGATCCATTGCCAATACATGTGAACCCCTCTTGTTCTGTCATCTTCAGCGTGTGGTTTCTGCATCCCAAATGGTTGTTACGGGCAGTTCCCACTGTGTTGC
>JBLHJX010000122.1:0-15486 GCA_047619225.1 Candidatus Latescibacterota bacterium | reverse complement strand
TATTGAATGAAGAACCTGCACAACCGGGCGAGTGGGGATTTCGACCTGATGGTGTGACCACTGAAGAAACACCGCCTGCATTTGTGTGGCGGCCTCAAACGGATGCGGTGACGTATGAGGTGCAGTGCGCGCGCGTGGCAGATTTTGAAACTGTGGCGTATGAAAAGCGTGGTTTGACGTATACGGCGCATCGCCCTGCTGAAGTGTTTGAATCGGGTGTGTGGTTTTGGCGATTTCGGTTTGTGGATGGTGGGGGGCAGGTGTCGGATTGGAGTTTGGTTCGAGAATTTGAAATCGCGGAGAATGCGAAGCCTTTGCCTATGCCCGAGCGTGATGAATTGATGGGGCGCATTCCCAAAAGTCATCCGCGTTTGTTTTTTCGGCCCGAACAGTTGGATAGTTTGCGCAGCCGGGCGCAGGGTGATTTAAAGCCGATGTATGATGAATTGGTGGCCACCTGTGAAGCGATTTTGGCCGATGTGCCACCGACTGAAGAACCGCCGACGTATCCGGAAGGAACGGTTCGGTTGAGTGAACCATGGCGGGAGATCTGGTGGGGCAATCGGATGTATACGATTCGGGTGTTGAACAGTGCGGCAACGTTGGCGTTTACGCGTTTGTTGGGTGGGCAGGAACAGTATGGCGAAAAGGCTAAGGAATTGTTGTTGGCGTGTGCCAAATGGGATCCTTTGGGTGCAACGGGTTATCGGTATAACGACGAAGCGGGGATGCCTTATAATTATTATTTTTGCAGAACGTATTCGTTTGTCAATGATTTGCTCAGTGAAGAAGAGCGCGAAACTTGTCGGGGTGTGATGAAGGTTCAGGGGCAGGAGATGTATGATCATCTTGCTGTAGAGATGCAGTATTTGTGGCATCCTTATGGGAGCCACGCTGGGCGGGCTTGGCATTTTTTGGGTGAGATCGGGGTAACGTTTATGGATGAAATTCCCGAGGCTGAAGAATGGGCTTACTTTGCGATGACGGTATTTGGGGCGGTGTATCCAGCATGGTGCGATGAAGATGGTGGTTGGCATCAGGGTTTGGGATATTGGGCGAGTTATGTGCAGCGGTTTACGTGGTGGGCAGATATTATGAACGCATCCATGGGCATTGATGCGTTTGACAAGCCATATTTTGCACGCGCTGGAGATTATGCGATGTATCTTCAACCGCCAGGCACAAGAGGGGGTGGGGTGGGTGATTTGACGACGACAAGAACCTCAGATCAAAATTGTGATTTGATGACGACACTGGCAGCTCAGGCGGGTAACCCACATTGGCAATGGTATGTGGATGCGCATTCAAAAGGTGAAAAAGAAGAAAGTGCAGATGAGGCGACTCAGCGCCGGTTGGGTGCTGTGGGTGCTGGGCGTTCCCTCTATATTGATTTTGTGAGGGGCGCATTGCGCAAGGTTGTGGCTGACGCACCTGCTAATTTGCCGTCGTCAAAAGTCTTTCGCGGTATTGGGCTGGCGGTGATGAATTCGGATCTGACAGATGGGAAGAATAATGTTGAGGTCATTTTCAAGAGCAGCCCATTGGGGTCGCAGAGCCACGGGTTTGATGCCCAGAATTCGTTTTCGTTGTTTGCATTTGGAGAGCGGTTATTGATTCATACGGGGCAGCGCGATATTCACGGGAGCGATCACCATAAGAACTGGATGCACCATACCCGATCGACCAATTGTATTACGGTAAATGGTGAGAGCCAGTTGCGCAACAGTGGGGCGGCAATAGGTGAGGTGCGTAATTTTCGCACGACACAATCCTTTGATTATGTGTGTGGCGAGGCGGGTAAAGCGTATGATGGATTATTGGATCGTTTTACGCGGCGCATTTTGTTTGCCAAACCCGATGTGGTATTGATTTTTGATACGGTGGTTGCGCCTAAACCTTCGGCATTTCAATATCAATTGCATGCAGAGACTGAAATGGTGATTGACGGACAGACGCTTCAAATTGTGGTGAACGATGCTGCCTGTCGGGTGAGTCTATTACACCCACAAGGTTTGAAGATTGGTCAGACAGATCAATTTGATCCCCCCCCGAGAGACCGTGTTCAGTTGACAGAATATCATGTCACGGCAGAACCTGCGGAAAAATCGAATGTGCAGACGTTTATTACGGTGTGCCAACCACATCGGGTGGGTGAGATGTTGACTGGAGATGTGACGTGTGAAGCTGTTGGTGAGGGATACGCTGTTCGGGTGCCTGTTGTCGATGGTGAGTTGCGCGTGTTGTTGCAAAGTGATGGCGGGGGTGTGATGGCGATGCCTGGGTTGGAGTGCAACAGCCCTGTAGGTGCGGTGCGTGTGGATGAGGGGGGGGCGGTTGTGTCGTCATTTGTTTCGGGTATAGAGGCGTTATGATGAGGCATTTGATTTCGACGGAAGGGTCTGATCGAGGTACGGGGTATAATGTGAGTAATCGCATGCTTCGTCGCGATGGTAAGTTGTTGATTGGGTGGTTGGATGCGCCGCCTGAAAAGGGTGACGATGTGCGTGCGATGTTGGGTGTGTGTGATTTGGAAACGGGTGCATTGCAACACGCGTTTCAAATTGGGGGAGGCATTGACAATCATTGTGGGTCTGCTTTGGTGATGGATGCCAATGCACGTGTTCATGCGGTGGTTGGTGCCCATCATGGCCCGTTTATTTATCGATATTCGGATGATCCAGTGCATGAGAATGCGTGGTCTGATCCTGAGTTTTTGGGCCCAGCAGATACGTATCCGAGCTTGGTTGTGGATGGGGATGGCACGTTGCATATGGCACATCGGGAGCGTGGGGATCGGTGGCAGTTGTGGTATCGGCGCAAAAAGGCGGGGCAAGCTTGGGAAGCGCCGCGTGTGATGGCAGTTAGCCCTGTTGCTGGTTACAATCATTTTATGCAATCGTTGACGGTGGGACCCACTGGGGATATCCATCTGGTGTTTCAGTTTCATTTTGCAGAGTCGGGCAACGCGGCAGATTGTAGAGGGCGTGCGGCTGTTTATGTGAAATCTGAGGATGGTGGGGATACGTGGTTTAATGAAGATCGGCGCGTGGATAGTCCAATTACGCTTGAATCCATGCAGGCTGTGTGTCATGCACCTGGTGGGGGTGATGGACGACACAGTGTGCGTGTGGGTAATCATGTGGTGGATGCGGATAATCAGCCGTGGTTTTTCTGCTCCTATGTGGGGTATAAAAGCGGTGTGATTTGGCGGCGCACAGAAGAGGGTTGGCAGATGATTGATTTGGTGGATCGGTTGGGTGGGTTGAATATGGAAGGTGGGCGTGCGACGTCGTTGTCTCGGGATGGTGCGGGCAATATCCATTTTGCGTTTGCGACGGATGCTATGGGTGAGCGTTGTGATTGGTTTGCGCCAAATTTGGAACTCTTTTATTTGGTTTTGGATTCGGAGGGCAATCGGATATCGTTGGCGCAGATGACTGAGGTGGATGCCGATGCGGCCAATTGGTTGCCCGCGCTTGAACTGTGGGATTGGATGCGCCCTGATCAGACGTATGATGGGGGGCACTTTTTGATGTACACACGCGGGTTGAATGCAGGGGGTATTGGTGGGGATAATAAGAGTGCGTTGAAGACGGAGATTATACTCGAGAAAAGTTGATTTTGAGTTTTAACAAAAAAATGTGCCCGGAAAGCGGAAATAAAAACTGCGGAGCCGAAAGCTTTCCAGGCACATCGATAGAGGAGTAGACCACGCCCTTGCGTTTATTTTTAGGAGTAATCTACACCTTAGATGATGGGGTGTTTAGAAAGGTTTAAAAGAAAAAAGATATTTTTTAAAAAAAACGAGTGTGACTGAAAAGCGATTTTGGTGTTGCAGAGCTGAAAGCTTTCCAGGCACACCCGGAGCGGTTCTACAATGGATTAGATGGTGGGATTTGGGCAGAGGTTTAAACGATCACAAAAAAAAAGGATACGCGCGAAAAATCACGGAATCGCACCCATTTTCTCAAGTCTGTGGTGTGGAGAAGGTTAAATTTAGGTGAATTGGCATTGGACATTGACAGGGCATAGGGTATTGCTTACTCTTTGTAAACCATCTAATATTCATATGTCTGAGGGTTGAGGAGGTCTATTTGAGACGCTATTTGTTGTTTGTGATGGTTGGCATGTTGTGTGCGGGCCAGATTGAGGCCAATACGGCTGCTCGCCAAACGGGTTTTGTTTTGTTGCGCGAGGGTGTGGGTGCGCGTGCTGCTGCGATGGGAGAGGCCTATACTGCGGTTGTGGGAGATCAGACAGCTGCGTTTTGGAACCCTGCGGGTGTGGCGGCATTGCAGCGTAAAGATTTTGTGTTGATGCATCAAAAATCTATTCAGGGCATTAACCAAGCCTACGGGGGATGGGCGTATGGCAACCAAAAACGGGGTTTGGCATTGAGCTTGGGTGTGTATTCAGTCGGTGGTTTTGAAGCACGTACAGAACCGACACTTGAGCCATTGGGCACGTTTGGCGTGTATGATTTAAATGCGGGTGTGTCTTATGCACAGCGTTTTGGGCAACATACTTATTTTGGTTTTAATGTGCGGGCGTTGCACGAGAATATTGACTCGGAAAGTGCGTGGGGTGTGGGTGTGGATTTGGGGGTGTTGTATCAACCTGGTATTCAAGGGGTGATGGTGGGCGTTACGTATCGCAACTTGGGGCGCATGGAACGGTTGGATCAAGAACGAACACCATTGCCACGTACGGTGCGGTTTGGGGCTTCTTATGAACACCACGCATTGATGGTGAGTGGGGATTTTCGAATGCCAAATAAAGGCTCTTCGGGGGCGAATGTTGGGCTGGAATATGCGGTGAAACAGCATCTGTTTTTACGGGGTGGTTTTATGACGGGGCATGATACGCGTTCATGGTCTCTGGGTTTGGGGGTGACACGCAAGAATTGGCGTGTGGATTATGCGTTTGTGCCTGTGTCTGCGGGACTGGGTGGCGCGCACCGGGTGGCGTTGGGGATTCGGTGAAGCAGTGGAAAGTCTGTGCCTTGGTGCAAAAATGACAATGGACAATGGACGGTTGACGATAGATTGAGGCGTTTTTTGCCACCGTCAACCGTCCATTGTCCATCGTCAGGAAACAGGTCGCCAAAACCCCGGAAGATCTATTTTACTTTTTCTTAGAGGTTCATTTGTCTGACGATATGCCTGAAAATGTACAAAAAGTGCCTGTTAGGGGTATACCGAACAATGGCATTCAGTGGTCGTATACGTATGAAGGCCAAGCACCCAAAGAAAAATTGTGGTTGCATGGGCTTTTGTTTGTTTTGACCGTTTATACGACGATGTTGGCTGGTATGTTGATGTCTGCTGATTTGGCCACTCAAGTGCTACCTGAAGATTGGACAGTGTTTTTTGACCCGCATTATTTAATTTATGGATTGCCTTTTTCTGTGACGTTGTTGGCCATTTTGGGCATTCATGAAATGGGGCACTATGTGGCGGCTCGGGTGTGGAAGGTGCAGGCGTCTTTGCCCTATTTTATTCCGTTTCCGTCTATGATTGGTACTTTGGGTGCGGTGATTAAGTTGCGGGCACGCATTCCCAATCGACGTGCATTAATTGATATTGGCGCTGCGGGTCCGCTGGCTGGGTTTGTGGTGGCTGTGATTGCTTTGATTGTTGGGCTTCACATGTCGGAGGTGATTGTTGCGGGTGAGGTGCCTGAGGGCGCTATGTCTTTGGGTGATTCGTTGCTTTCGGCGTGGATTGGTGACCTTGTGGTGGGCGATTTGCCAGACGGTTATGATGTGATGTTGCATCCCGTGGCGTTTGCGGGGTGGTTGGGGTTGTTTGTGACGGTGTTGAATCTGTTGCCTATGGGGCAGTTTGATGGTGGGCATATTGTGTATGCTATTTTTGGTCGTTGGCATAAACAGATTTCTCGGGCGACTTTGGTTGCCTTGGGTTTTTTGTGGGCGTTTACGCCGCCTTATGCGTGGTGGAACACACCCGATATGTTCTCTGTATGGCTCGATTCGCGCTGGCCGGGTTGGTTGGTCTGGATGTTTATGGCTTTGATTATGGGACAAAAGCATCCGCCTCCTGAAAATCCATTTGTCGAATTGGATCCTCCACGACGTTGGATCGGTTACCTTTGTCTGGTGATTTTTGCTTTGTGTTTTATTCCCAATCCCATTCGGTTTTATTAAGCGGGCGGTTTGTTCTTCGTCCGCTTTTTTCTTATCTTCTTGAACGTAAATCCTTCCTGTATCCTTTATTTCCTGATTTTAAATGGCCAAAAAGAAATCTAAAACGACGACCCGCAAGTCTAAGCCCAAAAGTATGGCGCGCAAACAACGTGAGTTTGCATTGCCTCTTTGGGTGGTGGCCTGTGTGTTGGTGGTGTTGGCTGGTGGATTGGCTGCTTGGGTTTGGCGGCCGGTAGCATCTTATGATGTCAAATCACTTGAGGTTGAAGAACCGGTTTGGAAAGCAGGGCCAAAGGATTTTGTGGCCTATGCAGACACTTTGGTTTTACAAGCCAAACACACGCTGATCAGCTTGGGTATTCCACGTGAGGTGATTGAGGTTTCTGAGCTGCCCGAGAATCGGGGCAGTTATATGCGCTGGGAAATTCGGTCTGAAGTTCCGGGTGATTTGCCTTTGTCTATGTGCAATTTGGCGTTGACCCGTTTGGCGCAGCGTTTGGGTGGTAAGGTTTTTGAGGGGCGTGAAGATCAACGGGGGATGATGGTGTCCTTGCGTGTGGGGTTGGGTGAAGAAGGCACCAATTTAATTACGTTAAAAACGAATAAAAAGTTGCGTCGTCGCACGGGGCGTTTGGCCATTGTGATAGATGATTTTGGGTATCAGGACCAGGGACTGATTGCAAGCTTTTGTGCGATCTTGCAACCTATTACATTTTCTATTTTTCCTCAAGAAGAGCAAACGGTTTGGACTTCTGAGCAAGCGCTTAAATGTGGGCATGGTGTGATGGTGCACTTGCCCATGGAGCCCATTGATTATCCGGCTCGCGACCCAGGGACCCATGCCATTTTTACAGATTATGCGCCCGAACGCATTCAAAAATTGACCCAAGATGCGTTGTTGGCTGTGCCTGGGGCACGGGGTGTTAACAATCATATGGGATCGCGGGCAACAGAGAATGAAGCCGCGATGATGGCTGTGATGGCGGTGGTGCAAAAACAAGGGTTCTATTTTCTTGACAGTGTGACGTCTCGGAAATCTGTGGCCTATGATGTGGCACAAAGATCGGGCATTCGCAGTGCGCGCAATACGATGTTCTTGGACCATAATGAAGACACGGAGGCGGTTGTAAAACGGTTGTATGCCCTGGCTAAGCGGGCACGTGTTGAGGGTACTGTTGTTGGCATTGGTCATGCAAAAGAAGGCACCCTTAAAGCTTTGCAACTGGTTTTGCCCGAATTGCAAAAGGATGGTTTTGAGTTCATTTTGGCGGAACAAGCGGTTAGGTAGTGCTTCGTGCAGCATATTGGGTGTATTGGGGCTGATGTAATCGGGATTCCTTGACGGATTTGTAACGGGTTGGTATATTTCCCGCCGTTTTAAGAACTTGATCACAAGGTCTTTGGGGGTGTGTTATTAACGTTGATGGTTTTCAATTTGAGATTGTTGCCACCGATTCTGAAACGGGTGCACGTGCAGGGGTTCTCCACACGCCGCATGGGCTTGTAGAAACCCCCGTTTTTATGCCTGTGGGGACGCAAGGTACGGTAAAAACCTTGGGTCAGCAAGATTTGCGAGATTTGGATGCGCGTATCATTTTGGGCAATACATATCATTTGTATTTGCGGCCAGGTTTGGATTTGATGCGTGAAGCGGGTGGTTTGCATGCTTTTATGAATTGGGATCGGGCCATTTTGACCGACAGCGGTGGGTTTCAGGTACACAGTTTGGCAGATCTGAACAAGATTACGGAAGATGGGGTAACGTTTCAGTCGCACATTGATGGGTCTCGGCACTTGTTTACACCTGAAAAAGTGATTGAAATTGAACACGTTTTGGGGCCGGATATTTTGATGGTATTTGATGAGTGTACCCCTTATCCGAGCACGTGGGAATATGCCAGAGAGGCCGGTGAGCGTACATTGCGGTGGGCGCGGCAGTGTTTGGACACCTATGATGGGTTTGATCGAAAGAGTTTTTCGGGGCATTCACAGGCTTTGTTTGGCATTGTGCAAGGCAGCACCCATAAAGATTTGAGGGAACGGTTTACGGCAGAAACTGTGGCGATGGATTTTCCGGGGTATGCGGTGGGTGGAACGTGTGTTGGGGAACCAAAGGCGGATACCTGGGAAGCTATTGAGACGGTGGTGGCGGGTCTGCCGGCAGATCGGCCGCATTATATGATGGGCACAGGAACACCCGAAGATTTGGCAGATGGTGTGATGCGTGGGATTGATATGTTTGATTGTGTGATGCCCACGCGCAATGCACGCAATGGGACGTTGTTTACCCGGTTTGGTAAGGTGTCGATTCGGTCGGCACGCCATGCCAGAGAGTTTGAACCGATTGATTCTGAATGTCAATGTTATACGTGTCAAAATTATACACGGGCTTATATCCGACATTTGCACCACACCAAAGAGGTGTTGGGGCTACGGCTTTCAACCATTCATAATTTGCATTTTTACTTAGATCTGATGCGGCACATGCGACAGGCAATTATTGATGGGACATTCGTAGATTGGCGGAAGACATTTTTAAACCTTTATAAAGGAACAGAGAATGAAGACACGAAACGTTAGAAATTTAAAGCTCAAAAAGATGGGTGCAGGGGTTTGCTTTTTCATTTTAAATTTTGTATTTCACATTCAGGAAGCAGCTGCAATGGGTGGGCAGACAGGTACCGGCGAGCAACCCAATATGTTGGTGACAATGCTGCCCTTTGTACTGATGTTTGTGGTGATGTATTTTTTGATTATTCGGCCTCAGCACAAAAAACAAAAAGACCAACAGACGATGATTGATGCCCTAAAAAAGGGTGATAAGGTTGTCACTTCGGGTGGGGTACACGGCACGATTACGAATGTTAAGGACAAAGAAGGCATTTTGGTGGTTCAGGTGGCCAAAGATGTGCAAATTGAGGTGTCACGAGGTTCGATCACAAAAGTGGCACAGGCTAAAGAAAGTAAAAAGTAAAAAGTACCATCAAACCTCGATTCCATATATCCTCTTCATCTAAAGTGGCACAAAAATGTCCGTTATCAAAGCGCCATCAAACTTTTACCTTTTCCTTTGCCGGAGGCGCAAATGAGGGTAGTGTTTATGGGCACGCCCGATTTTGCAGTGCCGTCGTTGCGAAAGATTGTTGAAAGTGATCTGGAGCTGGTAGGGATTGTGACGCGGCCTGATAAACCACGTGGTCGTGGGCAAAAGTTGCAAGCAACGGAAGTGAAGGCCGCTGCGCAAGATTTGGGTTTGGATGTGCCTGTTTTGCAGCCTGAGTCGCTAAAGGATCAGGGGTTTTTGGCAGATCTTAAGGCATTGGATGCCGATCTTTTTGGGGTGGTGGCATTTGTGATTTTGCCGCGAGATGTGTTGGCCATTCCGCGCTTGGGGTCGGTGAATGTGCATCCGTCGCTTTTGCCCAAATATCGGGGTGCTGCACCGATTCAGTGGGCGGTGATTCATGGGGAAACTGAGACGGGCGTGACGATTTTTCGGTTGTCGCCTCGGGTGGATGCAGGGGATGTACTGATTCAGGAACGCGTGGCGATTGGAGCGGATGAAACTGCGGGTGAGTTGTATGAGCGGTTGAAGGAGATGGGGGCTGAGTTGCTCGTGCGGGCGATGGATGGGGTGGCAAGTGGGTCCGTGACGCCGATCCCTCAATCTGATGAAGGCGTAACACGTGCCCCGAAGTTGGAAAAAGAAGATGGGCGAATTGATTGGGCTGAAAATGCGGAAACCATTCGCAATTTGATTCGGGGTGTGAATCCTTTTCCTGGGGCATTTACAATGTGGCAAGGGCAGGTGCTGAAGGTGCATCGGGCATCTGTTGTAGATGGTTTGGGCGAGTCGGGTAAGGTATTGGGTGTGGATGGCAAAATTGGGTTGCTTGTTGGGGCAGGAAAAGATGTGCTTTTGTTAGATGAGATTCAACCTGCGGGTAAGAAGCGGATGTCGGGGGCGGATTTTGTGCGGGGATATCCTGTGAAGGTGGGTGAGGTGTTGGGGTAGCTGTAAAGGGCTACGGAGACCAAAAATAGATTTTGAAACTTTTGTAGGTATTTTGCGTCGTACCAACTGACGATTTGGGTTTTCTTGGGTATATTTTAGGGGCAGAGAGAAGAGAGACGGGAGAAGAAAGAAGAATCGATAGTTCTTTACTTCCGTTTTTACCTAAATCAAGACGCATGGGTATGCATGCGAAAAATAAAAGCTTAACAGGAGGTGTTTCCCATGGGATGGGGAATGATGTTTTTAGGTATTGCCATTGGGCTTTGGGCTCAATTTAGAGTGAAGCGTACGTTTAAGAAGTATGACGAATTTGTTTCTCGATCTGGTGCGACGGCTGATGAGGTTGTACGTGATATATTGCGGCGAGGTGGGTTGGACGTGGGTGTAGAGCACGTGCGCGGTGAGTTGAGTGATCATTATGATCCGAGAGATAAGATGCTTCGGTTGTCTGATAGCACCTATGGCAATCGATCTTTGGCAGCGATTGGTGTGGCGGCACATGAAGCGGGGCACGCTTTTCAACACGCTGAAGGGTATGTGCCCTTGTCTTTGAGAACGAGCTTGGTTCCTGTGGCCAATTTGGGCTCTAAGCTGTCTTGGGTTTTGATTATTGCGGGTATGTTTATGGGCATTGCTGGGTTGATGGAGTTGGGTATCCTTTTCTTTTCTGCTGCGGTGCTTTTTAGTATTGTCACATTGCCCGTTGAATTTAATGCCAGCACCCGTGCGATTCGCATTTTATCAGATGGTGGATATTTGACGCCAGATGAAATTCCAGCATCTCGCAAAGTGCTCAATGCCGCTGCAATGACATATGTGGCTTCTGCGGTAGTGGCTGTAATGGAATTGTTTCGGCTGTTGATGATGTCGGGTTTGTTGGGCAATTCTGATGATTAGATTTTATAAACCTCCTTCGAAAGAAGGGGGTTTATTTTTTTTAAAGAAATAGTATATTTAGTGCCTTAGGTTTCGTTTTTAAATTAAATCGGATGTGTTTTTACGAGGAGGGTTGTATGTACGACGTGGTGACTTTTGGTGAAGCGATGATTCGGTTGTCGGCGCCAGAATATCGTCGATTGGAAAATGCCACAAAGCTCGATATGGAAATTGGCGGTGGTGAGTACAATGTGGCTGTGGGGTGTGCGCACTTGGGTTTGAACTGTGCGTGGGTATCGCGGTTGGTAGATAACTGGACGGGGTGGGTGATTCGCAATAAGGGTCGTGAACACGGTGTGGATATGTCGCACATTGAATGGGCAAAGTTTGATGGTGTGGGTTTGGAACGCAATGGTTTTTATCATATGGAAGTGGGCGTGGGCCCACGTGCCAGTGCGGTGACATATGATCGAGGTCACACGGCCATTATGAATATTGAGCCGGGTATTATTGATTGGAAATCGATTTTTAAAGGCAGCAAATGGTTTCACGTGAGTGGCATTACACCGGCATTGTCTGATGGTGCTGCAGCGACAACTTTGGAAGCTTTGAAAGCGGCTACTGACGCGGGTGTGACCACGAGTTTTGACTTGAATTTTCGGTCTAAATTGTGGAGCTCGGAAAAAGCACAAGCGACGACCAAACAGTTTATGCCTTTTGTGAAGGTTTTGATTGGGAACGAAGAAGATTTTGAAAAGGTACTGGGTCTTAAAGCCGAAGGCACGTCGGATGATTTTGATGCGCTTGATCCAGAGAGTTATAAGAGTGTGGCCACGCGCGCAGTTGAAGCATATCCTAACGTGACACACGTGGGCACAACGTTGCGTGTTGCCAAGACGGGTTTGTTGAATGACTGGCGCACTTTGTTGTACGATGGCAGTGAATTTTATCTGTCGCGCATTTACGAAAATTTGGAGCTTGTGGATCGTGTGGGGGGTGGCGATAATTTCTCGGCTGGCATTATTACCAGTTTGATTGAAGGCAAAGACCCACAAGGTGTGGTGGATTTTGCAGGTGGGTATTCTGCACTGGCACACACGTTCCCAGGGGATGTAAACTGGGCGACGCGTTCGGAAACCGAAAGTGCAATGCGGGGTGAAAGCGCACGTATTAAACGATAGAGGCACGTTGAACTAAAAATTGAATGGGAGGCCGTAATGGCAAGCACAGTGGATCGTATTATTGAATGTGGTGTGGTGGCGGTGTTGCGGGCGGATAATCCGTCTCAGTTGATGGATGTGTCCAAGGCATTGCGCGATGGTGGCGTGGTGGCTATTGAAGTGACGATGACAGTGCCGGGCGCGTTGAAGGTGATTGAAGAGGCGTCGGCAAAGATGTCTGATGTGATTGTGGGTGTGGGTTCTGTTTTGGACCCTGAAACGGCGCGTGCGGCCATTTTGTCAGGTGCGGAATATGTGGTGAGCCCGATTTTGAATCTCGCGGTTATTGAGATGACCAAGCGGTATGGCAAAGCTGTGATGCCTGCTGGGTTTACGCCCACAGAAATTTTGAATGCATGGCAAGCGGGTGCTGATGTGGTGAAGGTGTTTCCTGCGGGTGTGGGTGGGCCGTCTTATTTTAAAGATATTTTGGGGCCGTTGCCTCAAGTTAAGTTGATGCCTACGGGTGGTGTAGATGCCAAGACCACGCCTGAGTTTATTAAAAATGGTGCGGTTGCTGTGGGTGCTGGGAGTGCCTTGGTTGACAAACAGGCGGTTGCCGATAAAGATTGGGCTAAGTTGACGGCCACGGCCCGGTCTTTTGTGGATGCGGTTGCACAGGCAAGGGCATCAAAGTGAGTTTTACGATTGGCATCGATTTGGGTGGTACCAATACACGTGCGGGTTTGGTGACGGATTTGGGTGAGGTTGTGGGGCGTGCGCGGCGCCCGACGGTGTTGGATCAGGGCGCAGAGGGGGTTGTTAAAGGGATTGCTGATTGCGCTCGTGAAGCTGCTCAAGATGGTGGTGTGTCTTTGGAAGATGTTGAGGGGGTTGGGGTGGGTTCACCCGGCCCCCTCGATCCTTTTGCGGGTGTGATTATTTCGCCGGAGAATTTGCCGTGTTTGCACGGGGTGCGGTTGAAGGATGATTTGGAAGCGCTTTTTGGACGCCCGGTTGTGGTGGATAATGATGCGAATATGGCGGCGTTGGGTGAGCAGTGGTTGGGGGCGGGTAAGGGTGTGGGTCATTTTTTGTGTGTGACACTTGGGACAGGTGTTGGGGGTGGGTGGGTGAGTGATGGGAAGTTGATGCACGGGTTTAATGGGAATGCTGCTGAGATTGGGCATATGAGTTTGGATTATGATGGGCCTGTGTGTTTGTGTGGGAGTCGGGGGTGTTTGGAACAATATGCTTCGGCTACGGCAATGGTTCGGCGTGCTCAGGAAAAGATGCGGGATGAGAATCCAGATACTGTTTTGGTGGCGGCGGATTTGACGACGCGGGGGATTTTTGAGGCGGCTGAGGCGGGGGATGTGTTTGCGCAGGGGATGTTTGAGGAGACGGGGTTTTTCTTGGGGATGGGGTTGGTGAATTTGGTGAGTGTGTTGAATGTGAATTGTGTGGCGTTGGCGGGGGGATTGGCGTTGGCGGGGGATCGGATTTTGGAGCCGGCGCGGCGGACGTATTTGGAGCGGGGGACGGTGGGGGTGAAGGAGCACGTTTCGATTTTGTTGGCGACGTTGGGGGATGATGCGGGGATTTTGGGAGCGGCTCGGTGTGCGCAAATGGGGTCTTAGGGTTCTTGAATGGGTTTGTTATGTGGTGTATTTGGACAGCTTCGAGGCGTGTGGTGCCCAGCATTTTTGTGTTGGGTTTTTTGTTGTTTGTACCCAATGAGTCTGTTTTGGCGGCTGATGTACCTGCGGATTCAACAAAGATTGTAAATATACCTCGGCGGGCGATGTTGCGGTCGTTGGTGTTGCCGGGGTGGGGGCAGTTTTATAACAAGAAAAAGGTTAAGGGTGGGGTTATTGTAGCGGCTGAGGTGGGGTCGGTGGTGGCTTATTTTGTGAAGCGGGATCGGTTGCGCAGTTTGGGGTCGTCTGATCGAAATGTTTACTTTTTTTCGACGATTGGGGTTGTGCTTTATAGTATGGCGGATGCGTACGTGGATGCGTATTTGGATGGGGTAGATTGGGCGGAGGTGGAGATTGGGATAGGGAATGAGGGGGGGGCGCAATTTCGGGTGAGGTTTAAGTTGGGTCGGGGATCACGGCACAGGCGGAGCCTACAATGAGCAGCGGAGACAGCACGGAAAGATAGGGAGGAGGGGCACGGAGCCCAGCCTTTCACAACCCAGTAAAGTCAAAGGAATGGGCGAAGCGTTGGTGCTTCGCCCATTTTTATAGGTTTTTGGAAGCGTGATAAAATTATGTTTTTGTAATCATATTTTATGTTTGTGGGTTGTTGAGGATGTTGTGAGCTATTCTGTTGGTGTTTTTAGGATGTCTGGTAGATCTGCTGTGAGGGTGAGTGTTTCATCTGATTCGGGGTGTGGGAAGGTGATTTGGTGTGCGTGGAGGTGGTAGCCTGTGTCGCCTGGGAGGGGGAGGCGTTCGCCTGGTTTGATTGTGCGTGGGCCACCGCCAAAGGTGTAGAGGGGGTCGTTTACGAGGGGATAACCTGCGGCGGCCAAGTGAATGCGAATTTGGTGGGGGCGGCCTGTGATGATGTGTACGTAAACGAGTGATTGGTTGGTTGTGGTGTCGCGGTGCAGGGTTCGGCAGCGTGTTTCTGAGGGTTTGCCATTGGGGGTTGCGGCAAAGAGGGTGTCGATTTTGAAGTAGGGAATGCGGCCGATGGGGGTGTTGATCTCGAATTCGTCTAATAGGTCGGTGCCTGTGACGCGTGTGCGATAGATTTTTTTGAAGTGTCCCGCGCGCAGTGCATTGGTCATACGGGAGCGTGCAAAGTCTGTGCGTGCACAAATGACAATGCCAGATGTGCCACGCCCTAAGCGGTGAATGGGTGCAATGTCGGGGTAGGTTTTGCGCACACGTGCGAGTAGTGTGTTGTCCAAAAACAAACCACCGGGTAATACTTGCAAACCTGATGGTTTGTTGATGGCGACCATGTGTTCGTCTTCAAAAAGCACCGTCCAGTTTTGAGGCGCGTCTTGTTCTTCCCACGGGGGGCGGTTGTAGGTAAGGGTTTGGTCGCGTTGAATGGATGTGTCGGGTGTGGTGGGTTGGTCATTGAGCAATATAAGACCGTCGAGAATGCGCGTTTCCCATTCGGACTGTGTTGCAAGTGGGTACCGTTGGGTATAAAAATCGAGTACGGTGAACCCTTCAAAATTGGCACCAATACGGTTGCTGTAGGTGTAGCCTTGATTGAGATGGGGCATAAGTTTGTCGTGTATATGA
>JBLHJX010000121.1:0-15504 GCA_047619225.1 Candidatus Latescibacterota bacterium | reverse complement strand
CTCAAAGTATCTGAAGTCTGCTTGGGCACAATGACTTTTGGCCATGGTGCCGACGAAGCCGAATCCAAACGCATGGTCGATATGGCAATCGATCACGGTGTCAACTTCTTCGACACAGCAAATACATATGCCGATCAACGCTCAGAAGTCTACCTTGGAAAAGCCCTCAAAGACAAACGCCGTGATGCCATCATTGCCACCAAATTTTTTAACCCCATAGGACCAGGGCCCAATGACTCGGGCATGTCTCGTGTTCATATTATGCAAACCATTGAAGACAGCTTACGCCGGCTCGATACCGATTATGTCGATATATATTATATTCATCATGTAGACGCCCAAACACCACTTGAAGAAATGTTGCGCACCTTAGATGATCTGGTGCATCAAGGCAAAGTTCGGTATATTGCGTGCAGCAATTACCAAGCATGGCGTCTCATGGAAGCCCTCTGGATTAGCGACCACAATGGTTTGGCGCGTTTTGAATGCTATCAACCCCAATACAGTTTGGTCGTGCGTGACATCGAGCAAGAACTCATTCCCTTATGCCAATACAAAGGCTTAGGGGTTGTGTGTTGGAGTCCGTTGGCTGGCGGCTTTCTCACGGGCAAATACAAACCCGGTGAACGCACCCAAACAGGATCCCGCTCAGAAGAATCGTGGGCCTATCCTCAAAAATACTTTGCAACCAATGCCGATGACACACTCGTTGAACTGCTCAAAATAGCCGATGAATTAGGTCGCAGTCCCGCACAAGTAGCAGCACGCTGGGTCATTGAACAACCCGCCATCACAGCCGCTATTGTGGGCGCACGAAATACCCAACAGCTTGAAGACAATCTGCAAGCTGGGGCCTTCCAGCTCGAAAGCGACCACTTGCAACGCCTCAACGACATCTCGCATTTGCCCGACCGATATCCAGAAGCCATGCAAAAAAACATGGTCGAACGCCGCAACGATGCCGTACAAATGCCCAGCGCATAACACAATTTTTATTGGGTGATCCAAATCACAGAGACATATCCCAAAAAAACAGATCTTAAACCTTGCGTTTTGAACGCTACCTTTTTCACCTCTTCATTTAAACGGAACATATGGCTCTCGAAAGTTCAGACAAAGAAATCGGCAGCGTCATCAAAGACGTAGGCGAAGCGACCAAGATGCTCATGGGAGAGTTAGACAACTTCCAAGACATCGCCCGCTACATCAAACCCTCATCGGGTGAAATACCCAAGCTCAATGGCGTTGACATCTATGGCGATGTCATACCGCTCAATGGCATTATGGGTGGGGATCACATCATCTATGTCGATTTCAATCACCGATATGATATCAATGCACGCATTCAAAAAGCCAAAGACCGAGGGCGTAACTACCTCATTCCCAAACTCGAAGAATGCCGACATAAAACGGGCATAGTCATTGCCGATGTTTCAGGCCATCAGATTACCGATGCGTTACTGGCCGCTATGTTACATCAAGCATTTTTATTAGGTGCAATGTATGAAATGGATCATTATGGCAACATCACAGAAAAGCTGTTTGAAAACCTCAACACCCGCTTCTTTAACTCATCCAGTGTGAGCAAATTTCTCACCATGATCTATGGTGAAATCTCTGAAGACGGGCGGTTCGAATTTCTCTCAGCAGGGCACCCCATGCCTTTTGTCTATTCATATAAGAACGAGCGCTTGGTTGATTTTCCCGAAGACAAAATGATTTCGTTTCCGCCCATTGGTACGCTGCCCTCCCAACGCGATATTGATCGCAAAATCCAAAAAAGTGTATTGGGTTTTAAAGAAGAATACGAAATCAACAAATGGAACCTCCTTGGTGAAGGTGACATTCTAATCATTTATACCGATGGATTGATCGAGCATGAACGTGGTGAAGAGCTGTATGCACCCCACCATCTTGAGAAGAAGCTCTGCGAAGTAAAAGATTTATCCTCCAAAGAAATCTTCAACGCCATCAAAACCGACCTGCTCGCCTTTGCCGAACCCCAAGACGACATCAGTTTTGCCGTCATCAAATGGCATTAAACCCAACCACTCACACACCAGCGTAGCGCAAAGTGCATGGCGCGTAGCGTGTTTTTTTATGCTCTGCGCTACGCACGCTCCTGTCTCCTACTGGGTTGATGCCCCACATACCGTGCCCGCGGTCGAATCAATTGATCCAGTTCATATTGCTCAATTGCATGACCAATCCACCCCGCCACACGCCCAAGTGCAAACAACGCCATCGCACTCCCCTCGGGCAAAGCCAACACACGCACCAACGTCGTGAGCGCCAAATCAATATTATAGTGCACCGTTGTGAGCCGATGGGTCACGTCAATAATCTCATGCGCCAATGCCAAATGGGGGGAATCGGGGAATCGTTTGGCAATGCAATCCAACATCAACTTGCCACGAGGATCCACATCGCGATATACCGCATGCCCAAACCCCGAAATATATTCACCCAAACGCAGCCGGTCTGCAATCGTTCGTTCCACATCACCGCGTGTTTCTGCCTCCCGAAACAACAACTCCGTCCGCTCACTCGCCGCACCATGTTTATACCCCTGCAATGCAGCCAACCCCGCACTAACAGCACCATAAGGTGTCGCACCCGCCGATGCCACACATGTTTTGTTGCGCACAGCGGCAGAGCAAAAAGTTTCGGTCATCGACGCACTGCGCATGGCAACCGCAACACTCAGCCTCACATCCAAAAACACAGACACATCCGATGCCCAACTGCTCATCGCAACATTGCCAACCATTGTCGCAACCTATTGGCGCCTTCTCAACAACCAAGAACCCGTTGCGTCCAATCCACACTTAGACCATGCCGCCAACTATCTCTACATGCTCACCGGTGAAAATCCCAACCCATCCCATACCCGCGCCATGACCACCTATCTCAATACCATTACAGATCACGGCATGAACGCCTCGACCTTCACCGCTCGTGTCATCACATCCACCCGATCAGATCTCATCTCAGCCATCGTCGGTGCCATTGGCGCACTCAAAGGCCCCCTGCACGGCGGTGCTCCCGGTCCCGTATTGCAAATGCTCCAAAACATCCAATCACCCAAAAACGCCGAACCCTACTTGCGCGCCCAACTCGAAAACGGCGAACGCCTCATGGGTTTTGGCCATGCCATTTACAAAGTAAGAGACCCCCGTGCAAACGTCTTATACGACGCACTCGAAGCGCTCTTCGCCGAAAACTCTGATCGCGATTTCTACACCTTTGCACAACACGTTGAGCAAACCGCCATCACACTCCTCGAAGAATTTAAACCCGGTCGTCGCTTGCAAACCAATGTCGAATTCTACACCGCACTTTTGCTCCACAGCTTAGGCCTACACCCAGACCTCTTCACACCAACCTTCGCCATTGGCCGTGCCGTTGGTTGGATTGCACACAGCTTAGAACAGCGCACCTTAGACCAAATCATCCGCCCAGGTTCTGTATATACTGGGCACAAAAATGGCCAGTGGATACCTTTAGAAGACCGGCATACAAATTAATCATTCAAACACCGATCATACAGATCACAAAAAAGCGGCGATGGAAATATATCCATCGCCGCTTTTGGTAAACTATATCAAAAACCCTACACGGATGAAATAGGACAGCGAAGTCTCAATCTCCAAGACAATCTAATGCCCAACCAATTTCTCTTCCTCAGCCTCTACATCATGCATCGTGCCCACCCCTCTCAGCCTCGGTGATGCCAATGCGATGGTCACAACAACCATAATCGTGCCGATGCCCCCACTCACCACTGAAATCACCGGCCCAAACCAATGTGCCACCAATCCTGACTCCATCCCACCCAACTCATTCGACGCACTCACAAACACCCCATTTACTGCCGACACACGTCCCCGCATTGAATCGGGTGTGGTCAACTGCACCAGCGTATGTCGAATCACCATGCTCACATTGTCAAACATGCCCGTGAAAAACAACATCGCAAACGACAACCAATAGTTTTCCGACAAACCAAACACAATCGTTACCGCACCAAACCCACCCACAGCCAAAAGTAAATTGCGCCCTGCGTGTTTCATCGGTGGCAAATGCGCCAGTGTCAAAGCCATGCACAGTGCACCAATGGCTGGCGCAGAACGTAACAACCCAAACCCTCCAGGACCCACATTCAAAATATCTTCTGCAAAGATCGGTAGCAAATACACCGCACCACCCAACAAAACCGCAAACATATCCAAAGACATGAGCCACAACAACAATCGATTGCGCCCAATAAACCGCAACCCACCAAACAAATTGTCAATCGCCGACGGTTTTACAGCATGCTCATCGCGCGCAACAGGCCGAATTTCCATCCGCAACAACATGATCACAAACCAGCCCGTACACGCCGCACTCGCGACATATGCAAAAGGCACATTGATCGCCACAATAAATCCCCCAATGGCAGGCCCCACCATCCACGCCGACTGCATCATGCTGGTGCTCCACGTCACCGCATTGGGAAACACCTCACGTGGCACCAACTGTGGCAAAATCGACCGACGCGCAGGGGATCCCAACACCGTCACCGACGCATCCAACACCAAAATCGCATACATCCACCCAATGCTACCCTGTTTCCACGACAACACCGCCAACGCCATCGACGTCAATGTAGTGCCGGTCAAACTCAGCACCACCACAGTCTTCCGGTTAAACGCATCGGCCAAATATCCCCCCGGAAGTGCCAACACCATTGTGGGCAACGCAATCGCCAACCCCACCAACCCAAGCGCCAACGCCTCGCCCGTGCGCTGATACATCTCCCAACCAATCGCCGTGCTTTGAATCTGATTGCCAATGAGTGCTGCAAACCACCCCATCACATACAACCGATAGGCTTTCACCCGAAAAGCCGCATAAGGATCGTGTTTCTCTAACAAATTTCACGCCCTACCGGCCTTCCGGTATCGATCTCTTTATGGATATTGGCCTCTGTAGCACCAGCCAATAAGGATTCTAACGTATACGGCGTCCAATTTGGGTCTTCTGCTTTTATGACAGGCTTTTCTTTGTCTTTTTGCTTAGCCATAATAATAACCTCCTTCTTTTGAATCCTCCAAGATAGGGTGACATATCCAATTCAGAAAGTAGAAAAACAATACGCTCTACATCCCTGTCCAAAAGGCCAGACCATTTTTTTCGTTATACACCCTAAATTTCATCGACCCAAATAATTCTGCTTTCAATCGCACCTATCCTACCATTTATTGCCATCATTCACCCTTGACATACCACAAAACAATAACTATACATGTGTGCAGTATTTCAAGAGGGGAAGAGAAAGAAGCTAAGTGTGATCGGGTCGTCTTTCTTCTCTCTTCTTTCTTCTCACTGCCCAAGGAGGTTTCCATGCCCGTTGTCATACGAGAAGAAATCAAAAAACGCTACGAACAAGCCCTCTCTGCGCTCACAGATAAGCTTCAGCAAGACCGCATTGTCGTGGCGGCCATTCTCTTTGGCAGCTTATCATACGACGAAGTCTGGGAAAACTCCGACATTGACATGTGGGTCATTGTAGAAGACGACCAAAAACCAGGGAGCCTCACCCTCACCGAATATGACATCAACATTCACGCCCAGCTCGTCAAACGCAGCGAATTCAAACGCTGCATCGAAGGCGATCTCACTGGCGGTTGGCTCGACTTTACCTTCACAAAAAGCACCCTCCTCTTTACCAAAGACGACTCCATCAAAGAATGGTACGCCACCATAGATCGTGTGGGCACGCGCGATCAAACCTTTCAACTCATGCGTGCCGCCACCTCTGCCATGCCCGCCCTCAACAAAGCCGAAAAATACTTCCACCTCAAAGAAGACTACGCCTACAGCTTTTGGTGGCTCATGCAAGTCGTGCGCAATTTGGCCGTCATCGAAGTCGTTTCCCAAAACGAAGCCCCCGCCCGCGAAGTCATTCACCAAGCCCTCAAATTCAACCCCGAATTTTTCGACGTGGTCTACACCAAACTCATGAACCAACCCAAAACTAAAAAATCTATTCAACACACCTTAGACCAAATCAACCATTACCTCGAAGAAAAAGTATTCGACCTCTTCCGCCCCTTGCTCGATTACCTCACCGAATCGGGCGAAGTGCGATCTCTTTCAGAAATTAACGACTATTTCAAGAAAAAAATCCAAGGTGGTGGCCTCGAAGAAGCCTGCGAATGGCTCGTCAAACAAGAAATCATTGAAAAACTCGCCAGCCCCATTCGCCTCACAGAAAAGAGTCGCATCGAGTTTGAAGAGCCCGCGTATTATTACGACGAAGACGCAATTGAACTCATTTAACGAGGAAGATCCATGAGATCAACAATAGAAGTCAAAGGCGCCCGAGAAAACAACCTCCAAAATGTGCACATAGAAATCCCTCGCGACAAACTCGTCGTGGTCACAGGTGTCAGCGGCTCGGGTAAATCATCCCTCGCCTTCGACACCGTTTACGCCGAGGGCCAACGCCGCTTCATGGAATCGCTTTCCACCTTCGCCCGACGCTTTGTCTCCCAACTCAAAAAACCCGACGTCGACTTTGTCAATGGCCTCTCACCCGTCATCTCCATCGAGCAAAAAACCGTCATGAAAAACCCACGTTCCACCATAGGCACCATGACGGATTTATACGACTATCTCCGAATGCTCTTCGCCACCATTGGCCTACCCCGTTGCCCCATCACACAAGAAAATGTCAAAATTTGGACCGCACACCAACTCATGGAGCACATGCTCGCCCTACCCGAAGGCACCGAAATTGAAGTGCGCGCACCCGTCCTCAAAATCTACGATGAAGACTACCCCTATCTCTTCGACGACATTCGCACCAAAGGCTATCGCCGCCTGCGCATCAACAACAAAGTCTATGACCTATCCGAAGAATTTGAACTCGACGAAGACAAAGACCACGCCATCGAAGTCATCATCGACCGTTTTGTCATTCGCAAAGGGCTCGACAAACAAATCGTCACCGCCCTCACACACGGGCTCGAAGTCATCGGTGAGGGCTTCTTAAGTTTTCACATCCTCACATCCAAAAACAAAAAAGCCGTCCAAACCTTCCACAAAAAATTAGGCGGCTCATCCAAACACGTCGTCGCGGGTCGAATGCACCACGGCATGTTCACCTTCAATGATCCCGCCGGTGCCTGTGTCACCTGTTCCGGGCTTGGCACCTACCTCAAAGCCCATCCCGATCTCGTCGCCCCCGACAAAGACCGCAGCCTCAAAGACGGTGCCTTTGTCAAAGAAGCCCTCAAATACGACGTCAACACCTGGAGCGGGCGCATTCTCTTTAGCCTCGCCAACAAATACAAATTTAATCTCGACATGCCCTACAAAGATTTACCAGATAAAATCAAAGACCTCCTCCTTTATGGTACAAAAGGTGAAAAAGTCCAAATTGAACAACCCCCCAGTGCCAAAGCCGGAGCCAAATACATCGGTCGCGAATTTCGCTTTGACGGCGTCATCAACCAGATCGAACGCCGTTATCGTCGCTACCGCCAAAAAGGCACCGCCCACGGGGGTATGGAAGATTACTTGCGCAAAGTCATGGTCGAAAATCCCTGCCCCGATTGTGCCGGTCAACGCCTCAAAAAACAACGCCTGCTCGTCACCGTCAAAGATCACAACATATATGCCTTGGGCCATATGCACTTTCAGGAATTGCTCGACTTTCTCACCCACCTCAAAGTACCTGCACGCCAAAAAGAAGTGGCCGAGCAAATCATTCACGAAATCACATCGCGCCTCGAACTCCTCATCGGAATAGGCCTCGACTACCTCAATCTCAACCGCCCATCAGCCACGCTCTCCGGCGGCGAATCACAACGCATTCGCCTCTCGACCCAAATCGGCTCCGGTCTCATGGGCATGCTCTACGTACTCGACGAACCCAGCATTGGCCTGCACCCCAAAGACAATGTCAAAATGATCCACACCATGCGCCGCCTGCGCGACATTGGCAACACCGTCATCGTCGTCGAACACGACGAAGACACCATTCGTGCGGCCGATTACATCATCGAAATGGGTCCCGGTCCCGGTGTACACGGCGGTCACGTCGTGACCGCTGGCCCCATCGAAGAAGTCATGAAATGCGAAGAATCACCCACAGCACAATTCTTAAGTGGCCGACGAAAAATCCCAATGCCCAAACAACGCCGCCAATCCAACGGCAAAGCCATTCGCATCACAGGTGCCCGAGAAAACAACCTCAAAAACATCGACGTTGAAATCCCCCTCGGTGTGCTCACCTGCCTAACCGGCGCATCCGGCTCGGGCAAAAGCACCCTTATTCACGAAATACTCTTCAAAAAACTCTACAACCTCTACCACGACAGCCGGGTCATGTCGGGTGAACACGACGACCTCACAGGCCACGAACACTTAGGCGACATCATCAACATCGACCAATCCCCCATCGGGCGCTCTCCAAGATCCAACCCAGCAACCTACATTGGTTTTTACGACAACATCCGCAAAATCTTCGCCGCCACAGACGAAGCCAAAGAACGCGGATACACCCTCTCACGCTTCAGCTTCAACGTCAAAGGCGGTCGCTGTGAAGAATGCTCGGGCGAAGGCAGCATCAAAACCAGTCTCGCTTTCATGCCCGACGTCGAAGTCCCCTGCCCAACCTGCAAAGGCGCACGCTACAACGACGAAACCCTCGAAGTCACCTACAACAACAAAACCATTGCCGACGTACTCGACATGTCCATCGAAGACGGCGTCGCGTTCTTCGCCAACGAAAACCTCATCCATCACAAACTCTCAGTGCTCGACAGCCTCGGTTTGGGGTATCTCAAAATTGGACATCCCGCCCCCATTCTCTCCGGGGGTGAAGCCCAACGCGTGAAACTCGCAAACGAACTCAGCAAAATCAAACGCGGCAAACACAATCTCTACATCCTCGACGAACCCACCACAGGACTCCACTTGGCCGACATCCAAAAACTACTCGACGCCCTCAATGGCCTCGTCGATGCCGGTCACACCGTCGTCGTCATCGAACACCAACTCGACATCATCAAAACCGCCGACCACGTCATCGACCTCGGCCCAGAAGGCGGTCACCGAGGCGGAGAAGTCATTGCCGCTGGCACACCCGAAGCCATTGCCAAAACAAAGAAGTCTTATACGGGTCAGTTTTTAAAACCGTATTTAAACGGGAAGTAAATTTCCAGTACCCGGGGAGGAACGCTATGCAAATTCCAAAATACCTCGACACAGATAAAGAACTGAACGGCGCACTCTATAAAACCATTATATAAATCTATGTTTATGTAATCATAATACCAAATTCGCAGCCTCAACATAGCAGAGTGAGGAAGATCAAAAGGAAAACATAGATGACCATAAAAAGCACCATCGCAGAACTCATCCAAGCAGGCGACGAAACAGCGTTGGCAAATAGAGCAACCGAATTGCGCGAACCAAGTGGTGGTGTGCCCGTCAGAGTCGCCACCTGTCAAGATTCCGAAGGCAACGGATTCGAGCTTCGCCAACAACCATAAATCTTACGGAGCAAAAATGTCAGATAATACAAAACAGTTTTTGGGGAGTGCACCCTTTTTCTTAGTCACAGACCTCTACAAATCTGTAGCCTATTACTGCAACTGCTTAGGCTTTAATCGCCCTCAACTTTGGGGCAACCCACCTGACTTTGCAATGCCAAGCCGAGACGGAACCATCTTCATGCTCAAGCAAGCAAAGAAACCAGAAGAGGTTTCACCCAACGCCCACAAAGATACATATTGGGACGCTTATATCTGGATCAAAGACGCCGACGCACTCTTTGCCGAATATCAAAAAAATGGCGCAGCCTTTGACTACGACATCTGCATCCAACACGAATACGACATGAAAGAATTTGCCATCAAAGACCCCGATGGATATGTCATTGCTTTTGGACAGCATCACGAAGCATAAAAAGAAATGGGCGCTTAGACACATAGTTTCTATCTATAAATTTACATCGTATATTGAAAGCCAACAAAGCACATGAAAAGAGATCCCAAAGCCATCGTCCGCGAATACTTCGACCGTTTGCTCAACAAAAAAGACCTATCGGTTTGTGACGCGCTTCTCGCACCCAACTACATCGATCACGACATAGGCATCCCAAGTGATTTACATTTCCACCTCAAAACTTCAATCCCACCCTCGGTGGTGTGGGCCGTTGCGTGGTTGGTGCGGTGGTGAAGGGTGTGTGCGGAAGGGGCGTATGGAATACGCGGAAGGGTGGGAAGCACGCGGGCTGGTAAGGGTGGCTTCCGCCCATAAAAACACTGAACACATTTAAAGCCCCCCGCAGGGGCACCCTTCTTTTGCCTACTTTTCTTGTGGTGTTACAAGAAAAGTAGGACGCCGTAGGCAAAAAATACACCACATTAAATAAACAAATGACTCTCCCAAGTCACCCTAACAAGGAATGTTTAAATGCCCGCAAATAGCGCCTATAAAGTCGTCGACCTGTGTAAAGCCGCCACAGACGGCAACGTCCACAAAATCCAAGAAATCCTCGCCACACAACCCGACCTGGTAAATGTGCACATGGCCGAAAACAACGAACACCGCGCCATTCACTACGCCGTCATGAACCAACACACCGATGCGGTGCGTGTACTCATGGAAGTTGGCGCGCTCCACACATCAGGCATCTACCCCCACCGCGATGCCACAGACGCCTTCACCATTGCACAAGAACGCGGATATGACGACATCGTCAACATCATCCACGAAGAAGACGAAAAACGCAAACTCGCCGCCTGTAAAAACATCACCATCAGCGAAGAAAACGACGCCCTCTTTGAAACGGTTCAAAAAGGCCAAGATGAAGAAGCCTTAAAGATTCTCGATCAAAATCCCGACCTCCTCGATGCCTGTCATAGAGATGGAGGCAGTGTCATCTATGCTGCGGCATCCAAAGGGCGATACCAACTTGTGCAAGAACTCCTCAAACGCGGTGCCGACATAAATCACCTCACACCCGAAGGCCAATCCCCTCTCGATGGTGCGGTACACAATGTTCGCGGTCGCAACAGGCCTCTCAACGAAGGCTGTCTCATTTGCGCAGGCATGCTGCTTCACGCCGGATGTAAACTCTCACTGGAATCTGCAATTGCGTTAAACGAACAAGCATTCGTCAAACAGTACGCCCAAGACCATCCCGAGCGTTTTCAATCCAATAACAGTGAACGCGATGGCCTGCTTCAAATCGCTGTATCCAACGACAATATCGACATGCTACGCCTACTGTTAGACCTCGGCCTTCATCCAGACGACCGCCACCAACTCCACCATTATGAATCCAAACCCTATAGCTGGGGGCAACCTCTCGGTCATGCCGCAGGAAATTCACAATACGACATCGCCGAACTGTTACTCGAACGCGGTGCCGACCCCAACGCCAGCATGTATGCCAGCGGCAACCCGATAGCAGCAGCCTATAACAACCAAGATGAAAAAATGAAAGGTCTGCTCTTTCGGTATGGCGCAACACTCGATCATACCACCGCAGGCCTCAATGCCGAAACATCCGCCGCTGCCGTCGCACTCCAAAATGATCCCTCATTGGCCGAAAAACTGCTCTGGGCCGCCGGTTGTGGTGGCGATCCCAATATCGTAGGCATGTGCTTGCGAAAACTCGACTGGAAACCCGATGACAGTCGCTGGTTCAGCCTACTCGAACAACCTCTGAGTTTGTGGCGTGTAAGTCCCCACCGCAAATTCCGCGACTTTGACCGCTCAGTTTATCCCGAAATATTTCGCATGATTCTCGACCACGGTGTCAGTCCAAACCTCGTAGGTCGCTTTGGTTATCGCATTGCCCATGACCTTGCCGCCTGCGGTGTGGTCTGGGGCGAACCCATCATGACCGAAAAAGAACGCGTCACCTTTGCCGAAATCCTCTGTGATCACGGCGCGGATCTCAACGTCGTTGATGAACTCTTACAGTCCTCACCCCTCGGTTGGGCTGTTCGCTGGGGCAAACTCGAACTCGCCCGCCTCTATCTCGAACGCGGTGCCGATCCCACATTGGCAGGTGACGAATGGGCCACACCCCTCGCTTGGGCAGAGAAAAAAGGCCATTCCGATATCGCTGACCTCATCAAACGCTACCTATAAACCAAGGGAAAACCATGAAACTCGCCGTCAATCGCATCATCTACTTTACCAATCAAATGAAAACCATGACCGCCTTCTACCGCGATGTCATAGGCTTGTCTCCCATTGACACCGCAGAATCTGATCCATCCGGTTTTCTCGAATTTGACGCCGGCGCATGCACGATCGCCCTTCACAAAGGATCACCCGGCAAACCTGCAACACGTAACAAAATTGTCTTCTTTACAGACGACGTAGCCGCAACCCGCGAAGAACTCATTCGCCGAGGTGCCAAAATGGGCACCTTCAATCCCAAAGGTAGCTTGCACCTGTGTGACGGCAAAGACCCCGAAGGCAACAAATTTCAAATTTCCAATCGTGTCAGACAAAAAGGATAAAGGTATAAACTCAGATGACCTGAAACAATAAATCGCTTTCTTGAACATCCGTAACATATACCAAAAGAACACGCCCTCGGAATCACTTTCCCAGGGCGTGTTCTTTTGGTATCATCTCTTTCCCTCTTATATCACACTCACAACTTCAGAAAGAAATACATGAGCCCCTACGAACAACGCAAACGCGCCTTCCTCGAATATTCAGCCCAATCCGCATCAGGCGGTGGTCGCACAGGGTTCCTATCCCAACTCTGCCGTCTCGAACTAAACCAAGGCCCCATAGATGAAGACTGCATCCGAGCCGCACTCGAACACGTCAACAACCGAAACGATTGCGCCGACTTTTCATTTGTAGGTCTCATGCGCCTCTGTTACCAGTACCCACAACATTCACTCCTCTCACCCAAGCTCCTCGAAGAAATCCACACCACCGTTCTCAACTTCAAATATTGGGTCGATGAACCCGGCCATGACCTGATGTTCTACTGGACAGAAAACCACCAAATCCTCTTCAACACCGCCGAATACCTCGCCGGGCAACTCTTTCCAACCCAAACATTCCCAAACGCCAATCTCACTGGCGCACAACACATGACAAAAGCGCGCACCAAAATCCTCAACTGGATCAACCTGCGCGCCCGCATCGGTTTTTCAGAGTGGGACTCCAACTGCTACTATGACGAACACATGGCTCCCCTCATCAACCTCGCCGACTTCGCCGCCGATCCCGCTATTTCAAGCGCTGCCAGCAAATTACTCGACGTGATGTTCTTCGACATCGCCGTCGATTCTTTTAACGGCGTTTTCGCTACCTCACACGGCCGCACCTATCCACGTCACGTCCTCAAAGAAGAAGGCGATGCACTCACCACCACACAAAAAATCGCTTTCGACAAAGGTACATTCATAAGCGCAAACAGCATGACCGCCGTCAGCTTGGCCACGAGCTATCGGTATCATGTACCAGAACTCGTCCAACAAATCGCCAACCACACACCCGAAGAAATCACCAACCTCGAACGCCACAGCTTCAACCTCGAAAATGCCAAAACATTGGGCATTGATCCCAGCGATCCCGAAACAGCCATGCCCATGTGGGCTGCCGGCATGTTTGCCAACCGCACCACTGCCGAGCAAACCCTCAAACTGGCCGACCAATTCCAATCGGGTTGTTTCGATCTCATCATTCGTCCCTATGTCCATGCCGTACTCAAAACATATGACGCACTCGATAAAGCCAACATCGCACACGATGGCGATATGGACAGACGCACCCTTTCCGAAGTCAACAAAATCACCTATCGCACACCCGACTACCAACTCACATGTGCCCAAGATTTTCGCAAAGGCAAGCTCGGTTTTCAGCAACACATCTGGCAAGCCACCCTCAACAACAACACAGCCGTCTTCACACTCCATCGCGGATCTGAAGACAACAAAAGCCTCAAATATTGGCAAGGCCGACTCCCCCGTGCCGCACAAATCAAAAACTGCGCCATCGCCATCTATAACATTCCCGATCAAGCACCTTTAGGTCCCCCCACCGAGTTTCCCCCCGAATCCCAGGGCAATGCGTCCCCCTCACCTGCACCTTCCGAAGAAATTCTCTTGCCCTATACAGTTGCCGCCTTCCCCCGACAAAAGTTCGACACTGTTATCGAACAAAACGGCTGGATATGCGCACAAAAAGACGACGGTTATATCGCCCTCAAATCGCAACACCCCACCCAATGGACATCCGATGGCGTTTTTGAAACCGAAGGCCTCATTGCCCACGGTCGTCAAAATATTTACATTTGCCAATTGGGTCGTCAAGCCATAGACGGCGACTTTAACACCTGGTGTGACAAAATCACGTCCTCAATCATCACATACGATGGTCTGTCCGTAACCTATCACGCCCCCAACCTCGGTGAAATCCACTTCGACTGGGAAGATCCTCTAACCTGCAAAGGACAAGAAGTGTCGCTGCGCAACTATCCGCGCTTCGACAATCCCTACTGCCACACAGAATACAACACAGGCATTTACAACATCCAATTCCAAGACCAACAAATGCAACTGACATTCTAAAAGGAGATGACAATGGCTTACCCACGCAGTCCATATGACCAAGAAGGCGGTTTGTATTACTTTCCTCGAATGATTGACAAAATTCGGCTCCACCTCAAAGGCGATTTACCCGAAGATTATCATGAACAATTTGGCAATGGGTTTGATGACCGTTGTTGCGCATTCCTCAAAATCAACCATGCCGATATCATTCAACAAGTCAAAGATGGTAAAAGCGACGCAGAGGTTCTCGCTTGGTGTTTTGAAAATGGCTATCATGCCAATGAAGGTGATATCATGATGTTCAACGACTTCATGTCCAAACGCGGTTGGCGGGACAATGCCAGCGACTACATTACAGAAATCAAAACCAATAACAACATTTCAGGCCGCGACGACGTTCAAACCTTTTTTGACCTCATTCAGTTAGATGAAGACCGTTTGAGCTAAAAAGTATGGCATGATAGAACGTTAGAACGTTTCAACATTATTCCTTTACAATATTTTATTAAGGAGTCCCAATGGCCTATCCCCGAACACCCTACGACCAAGAAGGTGGATTGTATTACTTTCCGCGTATGGTGGATAAAATTCGCCTCAACCTCAACGGTGAATTACCCGAAGATTATCATCGCCCCCTCGGCAAAGGTTTTGACGGTACCATGTGTGAGTTTTTACGCGTGAACTACGACGATGTGGTTCAACAAGTTAAAGACGACAAAACCGATGCCGAAGTCCTCACATGGTGTCTTGAAAACGGGCGCGGCCTCTCCGAGCTGGATATAAAAATGGCCAACGCATTTTTCTCCAAACGCGGTTTAAAAGATGATATTGCCGAACGCTTAGCAGAACGCAAAAAAGAAAACGGCATTGCCGACCGAGATGATATCGCAACCATGTTCGACTTTATGGA
>JBLHJX010000120.1:0-15541 GCA_047619225.1 Candidatus Latescibacterota bacterium | reverse complement strand
TCAGAAAGACGTTCGAGCAATTCGCCGGTTTTATAGGTTTCTTCGTCGGTCATGCCAGCGGCGGGTTCGTCAACGAGAAAGAGTTTGGGGTCTTGTAAGATGACCATGGCAATTTCGAGCCATTGTTTTTGGCCGTGAGAGAGTGACCCTGCTTCTTTTTGTAGGTATTCGTGTAGGCCAGTTTCTTCGGCAACTTTTTCGATGTGATCGTGATCCTCATTGCTGAGTTTGGCAAAGAGGGATGCGATGACGCTGCGGTCGGTTTTCATGGCGAGCATGAGGTTTTCATAAACAGAGAGGGATGTGAAGACCGATGGGGTTTGGAATTTGCGCCCAATGCCAATGTCGACGATGGCATCTTCTGGAAGGCGAGAGATTTCGAGATCTTGAAAACGAACACGGCCACTGTCGGGTTTGGTTTTGCCGCAGAGCACATCGAGAAAGGTGGTTTTTCCTGCGCCATTGGGACCAATGACAACGCGGAGTTCATTTTCTCGCAAAGAGAATTCGTTTAAGTTGAGGGCGACAAATCCGTCGAAAGAGACGGTGAGTTCTTTAACATGTAAGAGTACTTCGGTCATGGCGTGTCCAAATGGTAATAGAGGGTTGTTCGTGGCGATTATTTTTCCAATAGGGGTTCGGATGGTGTTGTGTCTATGTTTTTTTTGGATCGCGAGGCCCACAGTGTTTTGCCCTGTGCCCAAAGACCGGTGATGCCGTTGGGAAAGAAGAGGACAACGCCGATGAAGAGGAACCCGAGAAAGTACAACCACGTGCCAGGGAAAGCACCTGTTAAAAAGCTGTAGAGCAGATTGACGAGTATGGCACCGATAATGGGGCCAATGAGTGTGCCTCGGCCACCAACGGCTGTCCAGACGACCATTGCGATGGACGCCTGGACGTCCATTCGACCAGGTGTGATGATGCCCGTTTGGGGCACATAGAGCATGCCGCCTATGGCGGCCATGACACCGGCGACCATGAAGATGAACACTTTGTAGTGGGTGATGGGGTATCCGATAAAGCGCAAACGCATTTCGCCATCGCGAATGGCGACTAAGATGCGCCCGAGTTTGGAGCGGGTGATGAATCGACAGAAATAATAGGCACCAAAAAGGGTGATGAAAGCAGCGATGTAGAGACCGCGTTTGGTGCTTGGGTCGGAGAGTTCAAAACCGAGTAGGGTTTTAAAGTCGGTCAAACCATTGGTGCCACCGAGCATGGTTTCATTGCGCAAGAAGATGAGCCACATGGCCAAAGCGAGGGCCTGGGTGATGATGGCAAAGTATACGCCTTTTAGGCGGCTGCGAAATGCGAGATAGCCGAAAATAAGCGCGACAACAGCGGGGATTAGAATGACCATGATGAGGGATATGGGAAAGGTGTGGAATGGCTCCCAGAATAAGGGCAGTTGTTCTACTTGATTCCAGACCATAAAGTCTGGTAAGGTGCTGCCATAGACGCTTTTGGTACCCGTTTTGAGCAGCATGTGCATGCCAATGCCATAACCGCCGAGGCAGAAGAAGAAAGCTTGGCACAATGAGAGAATGCCTGTATAACCCCAAATGAGATCGACTCCGAGGGCGGCAATGGCAAAACAGAAGTAACGCCCCCAAAGGTTGAGGGTGTTGTCTGAGACGATGCCAAAGTGGTTGAGGATGGGTATGAGGATACCGAAAAGGCAGAATATAATCAGGGGTTTGGTGGCGTTTTTCATTGGTCTTCGTTTCTCCCTTTGGCAGGAAAGATGCCAGTGGGGTTTGCTTGTAAAAACATGATAATTAAACCGAGAATGAGCACTTTGGCATAGACCGCCTCGACAAAGGGTTCGAGCACTTTATTGGAAATGCCAATGCCCAAACCTGCAACGATGGTGCCTAAGATTTTGCCTACACCGCCCACGACAACGACAAGGAATGCATCGACAATGTAGGTTTGTCCCATGTTGGGTACCACGTTGCCAATGAGTGTCATGGCCCAACCCGCCACACCAGCGATGCCTGTGCCAATAAAGAAGGTGAATGAATCGACACGACGCACGGGAACACCCATGCAGGCACTCATGTCGCGATTTTGGGTGACGGCACGTAACCGTAGGCCAAAGTTGGTTTTATAAAAGAAGGCGAGGAGGCCACCGACGATAATCACCGTGAATACAATGATGAAGAGGCGGTTGTAGGGCAACAATACTTGTGGTGCTAAAGAATATCCACCGCTGAGCCATTGGGGCAGTTTGACGGCGGTGAGATCGCCAAAGACGCTGCGTGCAAGTTGAACCAGTACCAGGCTCACGCCCCAGGTTGCTAACAAGCTTTCGAGTGGGCGGCTGTAGAGGTGGCGAATGATGAGGCGTTCGATGAGCAAACCAAAACAGCCTGAGATGATAAAAGCGAAGGGCAACGAAATCGGAAAGAAGACGTCTATGTAAGCTGCGGGTAAGAGTGAGAAACAGATGTTTTGAATGACAAATGTGGTATACGCACCGGTCATCATAAATTCACCGTGTGCCATATTGATGACGCCCATTTGGCCGTAGATAACTGCAAGGCCTAAAGCGACCAATATGAGGATGGAGCCTAAGCTTAAACCAACAAATGCCGTTTGTACAGCTATCATGATGACAGTAAACTCTTTGAGCCATTGTATGGTTGCTTTGGTCTCAATTTGTACTGTTGGATCGGTCTCTTGTTCGGCATGTTCTTCTAAAAGTGGCAATACAAACGTATCGTTTAATTCACCTAAGGCGGTTACGGCTTGAAGGCGTATGTTGGCATCTGTATTTTTCAGTTGTAGTTTGGCACGTGCTATCAGCATAAAGTTTTTGATATCTGTATCGGTTTCTTTTTCGATGGCTTGGCTAAGGGTTGGTACGGCATCAGGATTGCCTTGGTTACCCAATGTTTCTGCAGCAACGCGACGTTTGGTTGGGTCTGGGTGGAAAATTTCCATCTGGGTTAAGTAAGGTTGAATGATGGCCCGAATGCGTCGGTTGCTTTCGATTTCTATAAGATTGTAAAGATTGACTTCGATGGGCTCATTTGAGGCATCAAGTAGAACCGTGCGTTTTGGATATGCCATATTGAGTTGGGCAAATGTTTCGCCATAATCGTCTTCGCGTGTGCTGCCAGCAACAACCAGTTGACCTTGTTCTGTGAGATATAGTTCTCCATTAAACAATGCGGTCATGAGGTCGTAAAAGATGATTTGACCGCTTTTGCTGATTGCTTCTGCTGCTGTTTCGATGTTGTCTTCGTCGTTGGTGCGTAGAAGGGTGAGTTGGTGTTGGTCAAAGACATTTTCTTGTGCATGAATATAAAATGGCGTACACAAAAATAAGAGGCTATACATCAATGATTTCATAGTGACTTCTCGTGGCGTTGGGCTTGAAGGTTGGATATAACCCCTGTGGATTAAGATACCCACAGGGGGTTCCTACAAAGGTGTTCGCTCCGTCCCCGCCAAGGTCAAGAGTGAACAAGGTATGGGGGATGACCGTTTCTGAACCGGAAATCCGGCACTCATCAGGATGGCCACCCCCCAAGAAAAACTGCGAAATCCATTCGTCTATGACTCGCTACGCTTGTGAGCAGCGGGGCACCTTCGGTGCGTTCTTTGCGAGAACTTGTGCTTCGCACACCTGCAGGTTCGTCTGTCCTTTAGAAAGAAAAGATCGTTTCGATGGCAAATGTTGTGATATCTGCATCGATGTTTCGACGAATTTCAGCCAACATACCTACGTTGGGTGTAACGGTATAACTGGGGCTGAAGGTGATTTCGGTGAATTTGGTGGTGCTGTCTGTGTCGAGACCACTATAACGCACCGTTGCGCCTACTTTTTCTGACAAACCCATGTTGCCCATCAAGATCCAACCATAACCATTGTTGCCTTTGACACCCCAATCTAAGAGGTGGTTATATTCTGCGGCCAATGTGACAGGGCCTTTTGCATACATGCCCCAGGCATTGAAGAGGGATTGATTGAATGCACCCATATCTTCCCAGAGATAAGCGATTTTAGCGGTCACGCCTTCTGCAGGCATCAGGGAGATTTGTGCTTCAAAACCCAAGTCGTCTAAGCTGGTTTCTGTGCCATCCCAAACACTGGTAACCACAGCACCATAAAAAGCAACTTTGTCATTTCCAAAACTTGCGGCCACACCATTTTGATAACCACCATATACCAGTGTTGCCGAATAGGAGTATTGATACAACCCTGTGGGTTCAGCTGTTTCCCAGCCTGAGCAACTTAAGAATTTACCGCCGGTGAGGCTAAAACCGTTGGGGGCTGTATAAGTGACAAAAGCTTGTTCGAGATCTACAGAACCACCACCGAGGCTGTTGAAGTCGGCTTGCGCTGTGAAGCCCATTCCGTAGTCGTAGAGGAAGTCAATTTCAAATTGGTCAAAGGCCAAGCCATTGGATTTGGACCCTGAGTCATATGTGGTGGACATATCGAAAAAACCTGTGACGCTCAAATTGTCTGTGAGTTTGACCTGTGCAAAAGAGGGTGTAACAAATAACGCCAACATTGCAAAACTCATGATCCATTTTTTCATTTCAATTTCTCCAATTTAAATTTGTGCGGAGCGCCTCTCCCGACGCTCCGCATCTCTTGGGTTGATTACTTGAGGGTGTATGTGCCCATGTAATTGACGTGGTCACAATCTTTGTCTGCGCTGGTGATGTCGTCCCAAGGGTCGGGAGCGACCAAACCGTTGCTTTCATTCACGATTTTGAATTGACCATTTTTGCGAATTTCACCAATGAGCACGGGTTTGTGCAAGTGGTGGTTCATGCCGTCCATCATCACCATACCGCCTGGACCATCAAATTTGAGACTGTAAAGGGCGGGACGTACTTTGTCTACATCGAAAGAACCGGCTTTTTCGACTGCTGCTTTCCAGAGGTAAACGCCAACATAAGACCAAACAATGGGATCGTCTGTTACGCGTTTTGCACCACCTGGAAGGCCCATTTTGGCACAGTAATCTTTGAACTTTTTCACGAAGGCTCTGTTTTCATCTGTAGAAATAGATTGGAAGTAATTCCAAGCGGCCAAGTGACCCACGAGGAATCCGGTGTCCATAGAGCGCAGTTCATCTTCGGCAACTGAAAAGGCCATAATGGGGCACATGGCCGAGGTCAGACCTTGATTGGAAAATTCTTTATAGAAGGGTACATTGGAGTCACCATTAATGGTGGAGAGCACAGCAGCATCACCATCGGCGGCAAAGCGTTTGATTTTTTGCACAATGGTTTGATAATCTTGGTGATGGAAGGGTGTGTATTCTTCCATGATGTTTGCTTCAGGCACACCGCTGTGTAACAAAAAAGCACGTAAGATTTTGTTGGCTGTGCGGGGAAAAACATAGTCTGTGCCTAAGAGGTAGAACTTTTTGTAACTGCCCCCATCTTTGCTCATTAAATATTCTGCTGCAGGAATGAGCTGTTGGTTGGGTGTAGCACCTGTGTAGATGATGTTTCGTGAACATTCTTCGCCTTCATATTGCACGGGATAAAAGAGCAATCCGTTGTTTTCTTCATAAACAGGCAAGACCGATTTGCGCGAGACAGATGTCCAACATCCAAAAGTGACATCGACTTTTTCTTTGAGCAATAATTCTTTGCCTTTTTCGGCAAATAAGTCCCAGTCTGAAGCAGGGTCTACTACAACGGGTTCGATTTGTTTGCCCAACACACCACCTGAGGCATTGATTTCATCAACGGCCATGAGTACGACATCACGAAGGGAGACTTCGGAAATGGCCATCGTGCCACTGAGCGAGTGTAGAATGCCTACTTTGGCTGTTTTTTGTGCTTGAACAGCAGATGTTGTTAAAAACAAAGCGCAGAGGAAAAACGTTAAACGTTTAAACATGATATATCTCCTACAAGAGGGGTTGTTTGATCGTTATCAATAAGAACAGCCTATTTCTAAGCGGGATTTGACACGCTCCTTTCTGCTTTAGACAAAATAAAACGGCGCCCATGAGATTTGTGTTATCTCAAAGTGGACGCCGTTGTCCGTTTTAAGCCGCCGTTGGCTTATTGTTTTTTTTGCGCCGTGTGATCAAGTTTTTCGTCGTTGAAAAACTTGATCGTGTGAGTTTGCCGTGACTGTGCGCCGTTGCCCAGTCTGTTTTAAACTGTAAATGCCTTGCTGAGTTCTAATACATCACGTGCCACTTCACCCAGTCGTTTTTTGCGATCCATGGCCATGCTTCGCAAGGTGCGGTAGGCCTCGTCTTCGGTGCACTTGCGCTGGTCCATAATGAGGCCTTTGGCTCGGTCGATAAGTTTGCGTTCAGTAAGATCATTTTGGGTCGTTTTAAGTGTTTGTTTGAGTGTGTTCGTTTCGTGAAACCTGGACATGGCGGCTTCAACAATGGGTAGAATACGCGGGGTAGATAACCCATCAACAACATAAGAAGCGACACCTGCTTGAATGGCTTCCCGAATTTTCTCTCTTCTTGAATCCTTGCTAAAAATGACAACAGGCAGTGTGAGGTTTTTAATCTGATCGATGAGATATGCATCAGGTATATCTGCGATTGCAACAATGATATCGGGTTTTTGGTTGTCAATTTGAGCATCCAAGTTTTCAAGCACCGGAACGTGATAGACGATTTGGTTTTGTTTTTGTAGAAATTCTTCGAGAATTCTTGCTTGGGATTCGTCTTCACAAATCAGCAATATGCGATAGCTTGTGTTTGAAGTATTTGTCATTGTTTGGCCCGTCCTTTAATGGATGGCGCAAATTTACTGTGTGATTATTTCAGAAAGATTTCATGCATGTGAATAAAGTGTTATTTATTTTTGGGGCTCTTATTTATTAGATTGACTGAACTATATCAACTAACTGTCACTCAAGCACTTAGTCTCAAGGCTTGATTTTGGGAATTGTATCCATGAAAACGCGGATGTTTTAGCAATGGCTTTTTTGGGGGGATTGAATATCTTGGAAAGGCAGAATGTAGGAGACAGGAAATACGCCGGAGGCAATCAATATCAAATAGATGGCAGGGTTAATATTGGGGTATATGATGACTATCAATGAGCAGATAGATGCGTTTTTGGAAGGGAAGGTGTTTGCGGTGGTGGGGGCGTCGAAAGATCGGAATAAGTATGGGAATAAGGTTTTGCGCTGTTATTTGCAGCATGGACTCAAGGTTTATGCTGTAAATCCGAAGGAGAAGGAGATTGAAGGACAGGTTTGTGTGCCCGATTTGGCGTCTTTGCCAGAGCCTGTTCATGGGGTGTCGGTCATTACACCACCACATATTACTGAAACAATTGTGGCTCAGGCAGCAGAAGTGGGTATTCAACATGTGTGGATGCAGCCGGGGGCAGAGAGCGAACGCGCGCTTGATTTAGGCGATGAGCTTGGGTTGAATGTAATTGGTGATGGGTCGTGTTTGTTGGTTGTACTGGGTTATAAAGAGCAATAGACAATGGGGGTCAATTTTATGCGTGTTTCATTTGATGTGTTAAAGGATGCTTTTTATAAGGCATTGGTGAAGGCTGGACTTTCGGAGGATCGGGCGAGTTTGTGTGCGCGGTTGTTTACTGAGAATCAGTGTGATGGGGTGTATTCACATGGGCTCAATCGGTTTCCGAGTTTGATGAGTAAGATTGTCTCTGGGCAAATTGATATCCAAGCCGAACCCAAGTGTACAAAAGCGTTGGGTGTGGTGGAGCAGTGGGATGGCAAGATGGGTATTGGGTTGGTGAATGCCCATGTGGCAATGGGGCGAGCGATTGAGATTGCAAAGGAACACGGTATGGGTTGTGTGGGATTGCGTAATACCAATCACTGGATGCGTGCGGGGGCTTATGGTTTGCAGGCGGCGGATGCGGGGTGCATTGGGATGTGTTGGACGAATACCACGGTATTAATGCCACCTTGGGGGGCTAAAGAAAAACGCATTGGGAATAACCCAATGGTGATGGCGATACCGAGAGATGGAGGGCACTTGTTATTGGATATGGCGATGAGTCAGTATTCTAATGGTAAGTTGGAGATTTTGAAGCAGCGAGGTGAAGATTTACCGCTTGCTGGGGGATATGACTCAGACGGGGACCTGACGTGTGATCCGGGCGCGATTCTGAGTTCTAAACGCGCACTGCCGATTGGGTATTGGAAGGGGTCTGCGTTGGCGGTGATGTTGGATGTGTTGGCGGCAGTGATTTCGGGTGGGCAATCGACGCATAAGATTGCTGCGCAGGGTGATGAGTATGCGGTGTCGCAAACGTATATTGCGTTGGATGTGACGTCTTTGGTGGGGCAAACAGCGCGCGAGCAAATTGTGAACGATGTGGTGAATGATTTGCTGGAGGCGGGTGAGGATGTGCGTTATCCGGGTGCGGGGATGTTGCGTGTTCGAGAAGAGAGTATGGAACAGGGTGTGGTGGTGGATGAGGGGCAGTGGGAAGATTTGTTGAAGATGGGATCAGAATAAACCGAGTATTTCAATTTTTGAATAAAGGAAGGTTTTTATGGCTGATTTATTACCCACAACAAATGCCGATGGTTTGCCTGTTGTGCCGATGTCGGATGAGCAGAAATATGTTTTTGATTTGAAGGGGTGGATTTGTTTGCCGGGGTTGTTGACGGAAGAACAGTTGGCACCTGTGCGTGAACATCAGATGAAGTTTTTGTATGAGCGGGATTCTTTGCCACCAGAGGAACGCAACAATCATGGGGGGGCGTCGCAGATTTTGTTGGATCACCCTGCGGTGGTGGGTGTGTTGAATGAGGTTATTTCGCACCAGAGATTGGCTTCTGAAGATTGTTATGGGTTTCGGTTTGATCATACATATACCAGTCATCGCAAGGCTGGGCACGATAATTTTAGGCCGCACGGCGGGGGTGGGTTTTTTAACTTTGGGGGCAGTTCGCATTGTTATCAAATGTTACCGGGTAAAATACACGCGGGGTTGGTTCGGGTGGTTTGGGAGTTGAATGCGGTTCAAAAGGGCGATGGGGGGACGATGTTTTTGTCGGGCAGTCATAAGACGGCTTTTCCGCGGCCTGAGTCGGTGAGTGGGCGAGAGAGTGATTTGTGGCAGACATATGCATGTCCGGCGGGTTCGGTGGCTATTTTTACGGAGTCGTTGTGTCATTCGGGTACGCAATGGGTGAATGAAGAACGGGATCGGTTGAGTTTGTTTACGTGTTATAATACGGTGAATGCGAAGTGGGGTAAGGGGTGTCCGGCACCGGAGGTGATTGAGGCGATGGCTCCGAAACGTCAGACGCTGTTTCGAGGGGTGTGGCATGGGATGAGTGAAGGGGAGAAGGTGAATCGGTATTATGATGGTGCGAATCATGCGGTGTAATAGAGTGGAAAGGCGGGGTTTGGGAGGTTCATTTTTACCCACTGCTTATTTTTTAAGTTGGTTTGCCTTCGGCGACCTACTTTTGCAACGACGCAAAAGTAGGCAAAAAGTCGCCCCTCAAGTGCCGGGGAGGCTGATTTTCCGCAAATATCGTTGGAGGGTACAGGTAGTAGTGTGGCCTACGAGAGATGGTGTTTTTAAAAAGTTCAGTGTGGGATGGAATGGTGCGGAAAATCTTGATGGTTTGATTTTATCGGGTTTGTGTAATACTGGAGGTCGATGTGTTTGATCGATTGAATTTGGAGATGGTACCTGATGTGAAGGCTGCGCTTGAGCGGGGAGATGAAGAGGCGGCGGTTCGGGCTTGGGCGGCGCATTTGCGGAATCGTTTGCATTCTCCGTGGGCCAATCACTTGCGGTTGCCGCAATCGGCTGCTGCTGAGCAAAAGGCCTTGCAGGCCGATCGGATTGTGAGGGGAGAGATTGAGGAACAGGCGATTGGGCATGTTTTTGAGCGAGGGGATATCGATTGGTTTTATAACCCGACGCGTGAAGACGATGATTTGGCGGTGAACAATGAGTGGCAGTGGCAGTTGAATCGGATGGGGTTTTGGGTGGTGTTGGGGTCGGCTTATCAGATGACGGGCAATGAGATTT
Source organism: Candidatus Latescibacterota bacterium (assembly GCA_047619225.1). GTDB lineage: Bacteria > Latescibacterota > UBA2968 > UBA2968 > UBA2968 > JABIFK01. Next base: position 5,545 of record JBLHJX010000120.1, on the reverse strand, counting down.
ATGCACAAACGTGGGTGAAACATTTGAGAAGTTGGGCGGAGCAGTGTGCAAGGCCAGATGATCATGGTAATTATGCCGAGTCGTGTTGGCGAACCATTGAGTCGGGTATTCGCATGGCGGGCAGTTGGCCACGGGCGTTTCGCTATTTTTTGCATTCGCCGTCGTTTACTGATTTGGATGTGGTGTTGTATGTGAAGTTGTGCGTTGAGCATGCGATTCATTTGCGTACGCATCATCGACCGGCTGGCAATTGGTTGACAATGGAGATGGCGGGGCTGTATTCGATTGGTGCGATTTTTCCGGAGTTAAAGGAAGCGGCTGAGTGGCGCGCTTATGCGGCGGAGCATTCGTATCGCGAACTGGATACACAGTTTACACCCGATGGGGCGCAGGTTGAGTTATCACCGGGATATCATTGGGTTGCATTGGGCAATATTTTGACGGTGCCGCGTGTGGCAAAAGCCGCAGGGTTTGAGCGCGAGTTGCCGGTGGATTTTTTGTCACGGGCTGAAAAGGCGTTTGAGTTTACGTTGTTGATGCGTACTCCCGATGGTTCTACACCAAGGGCGAATGATACGCCGAATACACAAGATGTTGCGAGCATTTTGCGTGTGGGTGCCGAGTTGTTTCCTGAGCGGGCCGATTTTTTGTGGGCTGCGACAAATGGCGTCGAAGGTGAGTTACCCGCTCGGACATCGGTGAATTTTGATTATGCGGGTTATTATGTGATGCGGTCTGGGTGGGCGTCGGATGCCAATATGCTTTGTTTTGATGCGGGGCCAACGGGGTTGGCGCATATTCATCAGGATAAGTTGAACATGATGGTGTGGGCGTTTGGGCGCGAAGTGTTGTTGGATACAGGGGGGGGACCGTATGAGCAGAGCAAGTGGCGTCGATATGGGTTGAGCACATTTTCGCACAATACGGTGATTGTGGATGGGTTGCCACAGAATCGGGAACGGGGGTTTGCAAGCGAACCTTTGACGGATGTGACTTGGGTGACGACGGATGATTATGATTATGCAGTGGGTGTGTATGACGAATTGTATGAAGACGCGTTACTTGCAACACACAAACGACATGTTTTATTTGTAAAGCCTGACATTTTCTTGGTTTGGGATGTGTTGATTTCAAAGGATGATGCGTCGCACACGTATCAGGCGCGTTGGCATGTGACAACACCAAACACGAAGGTGGATGGACCAGCCGTTGTGACGATGGATGAGGGGCAACCCAATTTGGCGATTGTGCCGCTTTTAGAAGGTGTGGATGTTCAGGTGGTTTCAGCACAAGAAGAACCTGAATTGTTGGGCTGGTGGATTCGTAAGCGCATTCAGCCTTCGGTGATTCCGGCGACAACGGTTTTGCACGACAGATCGGGTGATGGCGTTCAACATTTTATGACGCTGTTGTTGCCACTGCAAACAGGAGAATCCAATCCGGTTCAGGGTGTGCGACAGGTTGGGAAACTTGAAGTGGCAGTGGATTTGAAAGATGGGCGTTTGCTGCGGTGTGTTGGAACGGATGCGCGGTTGTGTGTGACGGAGGTGTTGGCAGATGGTTCTGTTGGGCGCGAGGTGAGAGCGGGTTGAAATGGTTTTATCATGAAAAGGGTTGATTTCATTTTATGACACAAACAGAATGCCAACAGTTGGCCGATTATTGGGATATTGGTTCTATTCAATCTATTGATATTCCTGAAACAGGTACGATCAATACCATTCGAATTTTGACGACTGATACAGGCAAGTTTGTATTGCGTGTATACCAACATCATATTCGCCAACGGATTGAGACAGAACATCGGGTTGTTGCGTGGGTTGCAGAGAAAGGTATTCCGGCTGTTGTACCAATTAGAACACGTGATGGCAAAGACTTTGTGGAGGACAAAGGGCAGGAGGTATCCGCAATTATTGATTGGGACAAGGTTTATACCGCGCCAGCTGCTTGGGAAGTCGTCCGTGCACTTCATTTGATGCTGCGGTTTGATCTGGATCAAAGTATTACCTTCCTCAAAGCCTACCAAGAGATAGATCCTCTTTCTATAGAAACCCTTGATGTTGTGATACATTGTTATGGGTTGCACCGTGCATATGAGTTGTGGTTGTTTGAAGAAATTTACGACCATGGTAATGATCGCCTGCGTCGTTTTATGTATCCGGGAAAATTTGTGCCTGTTGCAGATGATTGGGCAAAGTTACGTCCAAAGATATTGGAGATTTTATGAACGCGCTTTTTTTCTGGGAAAAGGCTGGGGGGTTGACACTTGAACATAAGTGCAATCCATATGGGCCGTTGTTGGCACTGGCGATGGCAACGTTGGATGTGCATTTGGAACTCGGTGATTATGCGTTTGAGAAGGCATATTTGGAACACAAACGAGAGACGCACGATGTGTTGCATTTCAATTGGATCCGTCATTTTTATTTGGCAGAAGATTTAGAAACTGCTGTGGCGCGGTTGAATAAATTTGTTGAAAATGTGAACTATGCCAAACGGCTGGGTTATCGTATTGTGTGGACTATGCACAATTTTTATCCGCATGAAAGACGCTTTCCCGAATTGGACCATTTGGCGCAATTGTCGATGTGCCGGTTGGCAGATCATGTGGTGACTCATTGTGGGTATGCAGCCGATTTGGCGCGCGAATATTTTTATCGCACAGAAGATTTACATGTGATTCCTCACGGAAATTATATTGATGCCTATTCCAATGAGATTTCGCGGGCAGATGCGCGTAAGGAATTGGGTATTGCTGATGATGCGTTTGTGTATTTGTTTACGGGTAATGTGCGACCCTATAAGGGCATTGATCGGCTGATTGAAACATTTGGCGAAGTGGCCAATGAGAAATCTGTTTTGTTGTTGATGATGCACACGGGCATGTTTCCTGCATATTTAGAAGAGATAGAGACTGAGATTAAAGGTGATGATCGCATTTTAGGTTTTACATCATCATTTTTTGATCAATCAGAATTTCAGGTGTATTTGAATGCTGCCGATGTTGCGGTGTTGCCGTTTGTAGATGTGTTGACATCGGGGTCGGCCATTTTGGCGTTGTCGTTTGGCAAGCCGGTTATTTTGCCCAACATTGGGTGTTTGCCTGAATTGATTGATGATTCGATGGGGCGCTTGTTTGATCCGAAAGATGAAAATGGGTTGCAAGAGGCAATGGTCGCAATTCGTGATCAAGATATAACCGTTTTAAGTGCAGCAGCATATAAACGGGCTGAGTCGTTACATTGGGATGGGATAGCCGAGCAGTTGTCGGTTTTGTATCGGGGGTAGGCATGGTAGGGGTTTATGCGTATAAGTTCACTGAAAGAAGTTTTAGAAAAATATAACTAAGGGAGGGGTCATGGCCGTTAAGGTAGGTATTGTGGGTATGCGTGGTATTGGGAATAACCATGCCAATTGTCACAGTAAGGATGAGCTGTCTGATTTTGTTGCGGTATGTGATGTGGTGAAAGAACGTGCTGATGAAGCGGCTGAAAAACATGGTGTGAAGGCGTATTATAGTTTGAAGGATATGATTGATAACGAAGATTTGGATGTGGTGGATGTGACGACGGGGGGGAATGAAAATGGGAGCTGGCATTATGAGCCGGTGATGGAGGCGTTGTCGGCGGGTAAACATGTGTTGTGTGAAAAACCGCTGTCAAATGACGTGGAAGAAGCACGGGATATGGTGGCTTATGCGGCAGATTGCAATTTGTATTTGGGCTGCAATTTGAATCATTATTTTACGCCACCGGCTGACCAGGCCAAAAAGTATATGGAAGAGGGAAATGTGGGTGAGTTGGTGTATTGCATTCACAAGATGGGTTTTCCGGGGGGTGAAGAGACGTATAAAGCGAATAAGGCGCCGAACTTTTGGGGCCACCCCTATGCACATGTGAAGGCGTTTTTAACACACCCGTTTAGTGTGATGCGGTATTTTTGTGGCGATGTGACCCAGGTGCAGGCCTTTTTTGACAAGCCAAGTTCACGTCGTAAAGCCGGTGATGCAATGTTGTCGATTAACAGCATTCATTTGCGGTTTGAAAATGGTGCAATGGGTTATTTGTTGAGCCAGCGAGGGGATGCGACATTTGGCCTAGGAGGGTGGTGGAGTGTGGAGGTGGCCGGTACGCGCGGGACTTTTTGTATTGAGAATTGTATTGAAAAATTGACGTTTTGGCCTTCACCTGGTACAGCTGCGGCACCTGAAGATTTGAAATTGGGTTCTGCGCCCGCACCTGTGGTGCATGAGTCGGGCATATCGGATTTTGGTCAGACGTTTCCCAATCGCATTCATGCGTTTTTGGAAGATGTGAATAAGGGTGTGCCCAAAGAGCAATTGCGTGCATCGGGTCGTGATGCATTGGCTGCGTTGGAATATACGTGGGCGGCAATGACGTCGCATGAGAGTGGTGGCGAGTTGGTGCAGCCCAATCCTTTGCCGTTGTTAAAGGGAGATCCGACGGGGTAGGGTTAAAGGAAAAAGGAAAAAGAAGGAGAGAATCAAAGGCAGGAGGCAGGTCAAAATATATTGTTACTTTGAGCGAAGTTGAAGGGTGTTTTCTTATCAAAGAGGGTCACGGTTTTTTAGGCGTGACCCTCTTTTTTGAGCATAAAATAGGTGTCAATAGTTTGTGCGGCAGTGACAATGTTATTGGCATTTTATATAACATATTGTTATATATTGGTATAAATACTTTTTAAGCCAAAACTGTCAATAACATTGTCACTTCGGGCTTCGGTTATGATTTTTAAAGGGAAAGGAAAAATATTTTAAGTAGTCTATAAATAATGACTTATAAATTTTATTGTGATCGGTTTGATTTGTGGCACCACACTTGCAATATGTATGGGTGTGATTCAAACCCAACACCCAAAACAAAGGAGCATATCATGAACATCAAAGAAGAGATCCGAGGCGACGTGGCTATGTTGTTGAGACCGTGGATCGTGCTGTGGCGAGTTATAAAACGCAACCGTCAACCACAGCCTAATCGTGTAAATCACAGATTTTTAGACCTTAAATCTATGGATTGGACTTATGAACCCGACGATTTTGATTGTTGATGATGAACCCGATATTCTCGATTCGCTTGCCTTGTCATTGGAGATGGATTATGAGGTTTTGACAGCGACCAATGGCGCGGATGGGCTGGACTTGTTGCGCAAACATAAGGTTGCACTCATTATCAGCGATCAGCGCATGCCCAAGATGACGGGTGTGGAATTTTTGGCCCAAGCGCAAGATATTTCGCCAGACAGTGTGCGCATGATGCTGACGGGGTTTGCCGATTTTGATGCGATTATCAACGCGATCAATCAGGGCCAAGTGTATCGCTATATTTCCAAACCGTGGGAACCTGCCGATTTGGAGATGGATGTACGCCAAGCGATTGAGCGCTATGAGATGCAGTCGTTGCTGACACGGCGTATGAAGGAACTTCAGGCTTTGTGTGATATTGGTGCAACGATTACGTCTGTGCTGGATTCGAAGTTGGTGATCCAGAAAATTTTGAGCGGTATTGTAGACACGCTGGGATTTGAT
>JBLHJX010000119.1:0-15584 GCA_047619225.1 Candidatus Latescibacterota bacterium | reverse complement strand
GGTTTGTGGGCACCTACTTAATATATGGTCAGTGGAAGCAGGTTGTGCAGGGCGGCATTTGTAAGTTGGCCCATGCTTATACTGTAACGGGTGATCGGCAATATGCGTATAAAGCAGGCATCTTGCTGGATCGTGTTGCGGATTTGTATCCGACGTTCGATTTTAAACGTGAAGGTGTGCTTTATGAAAAGAATGGGGATGCAGGATATGTGTCTACGTGGCACGATGCTTGTGAAGAGGTGCGAGAGCTGGTTTTGGCGTATGATCAGATCCGAGATGTTATCTGTGAAGACACTGCTTTGGCTGATTTTCTTCAGGCGAAGTCAGAAGAACATCACATTGGCGTTTCCAAATCTAAGCCCGTTGATGTGATGTACAATATTGAAACGCGCATTTTGAAAGAAACCTTAGAGAACTTTGACAAAATACGATCCAATTATCCCAGACAGGAAATTGCGCTCATCACGTGTCACACGGTTTTGGGCTGGCCAGAAAATCGAGCGCAGGTGTTGGAATTGATTGATGAGATGGTGGAGACGTCCACAGCCGTGGATGGGGTGACAGGGGAGAAGGGGTTGGCGGGATATGCATCGGGCGTTATTCAAAGTTTGGCCCAGTTTCTGGAGATGTTTTGCCGTGTGGATGCCAATTTTTTAGATGATATGTTGCAACGCCATCCCAACTTGCGCCAGACCTATCGGTTTCATATCGATACACTGTGCCTTCAGCAGTATTATCCGCGCGTTGGGGACACGGGTGGTTTTGCTCAGAAGACAGAGCAGTATGTGGGGGTGCGTTTTTCTAAGGTGTCGGGGCTGCTGCCTTCTATGTACACTTTCCTTTGGCGTTTGTATGAACGCTCGGGAGATGTTGCTTATGTTCAGGCGCTCTATCGGGCAAATGACAATGGGGTGGCGGGTTTGCCTTACGATCTGTTTATAGAGGATTGTGAAAAAGTGCAGCAATCGGTTGAGGGCATTATCGCAGCGGAGGGCGTTGCAATCTGTAATGAGAGTATGAACAAAGAAGAGTGGCACTTGGCACTTTTGCGCTCTGGGCAACGGGATCAGGAACGGGTGGTGTGGTTGGATTATGATACGGGAGGTCGGCATGGGCATTTGGATGGTTTAAATATGGGGCTGTTTGCCAAGGGGTTGGATTTGATGCCCGACTTTGGGTACCCACCTGTGCATATGGGAGGGTGGGATGGCGATCTTTTTCATTGGTATCTCAATACCGCTTCTCACAACACCGTTGTGGTCGATGGTCAAAACCAGAAGAAACCGGTTGATGGTGTGACCAAACTGTGGGCGTCGGGGGATTGTTTTCGGGTGGTTCAGGCTTCTTGTGAGGCCGTGTATGACATACCGAGATATGAACGCACACTTATTATGATTGATATTTCAGATACAGACAGTTATATGCTCGATCTGTTCCAAGTCGCTGGCGGTCGAGACCACGCCAAGTTTATGCACAGTCATTTTGGTCTAGCAACGACGGGTGGTTTGTCATTGTCCGCTGGTGATGACTATGGGCACAAGACACAGATGCGCAACTTTCGGCGTGATCTTTCTCCCAAGCTTGGATGGTGGGTCGATTGGCAGGCTGAAGATCGATTGGGGTATTTGGAAGCGGGAAAGGATGTTCACCTGAGATACACAGATTTAACAACGGATGCTCAGGCGCACCTTGCTGAAGGATGGGTTGCGATGGGTTTTCATAACAATGACGAAGCATGGATACCACGATTGATGGTGCGTCGCCAGAATGAAGAGGGAGATTTGGTTTCGACTTTTGTGGGTATCTGTGAACCTTATGAAGAGGCGTCTCAGATTGCAAATATCTGTCGTTTATCACTGGTGACTGAAAATGGTGACGCGTGTCCAGACACCTACGTGGCTGTTGAGATTCTGTTGGTGGATGGCAGGCGGGATCTGTTGGTTGTTGTCGATAGCGAAAATGTGGATGGGGTTTCTGAGGTTGTGATACAAGAAGCGTGGGGATTGCGCTTTTCGGGAAACGTATGCTGGGTGCGCAAACAAGTGAACGGTGATATTGAACGGGTTGCTTTATGTGGGGAGGCGTTGCAAGTTGATCGAATTGATCTGTCAGGTGAAACTGGGTTTACGGAAGTCGTTTTGGATTCATGATGCGTTTTTAATACGTTAAAGATTGAGGTTTGTTAGAACTTTCCAAAAAAATTGGGCAAAAATGAAATAGGCGATGTATACCACAAAAAGAACAGCAATAGAAATGCGCCATACTTTTGATTTTCGGAGGGTTTTGCGACTGTTGGGGGGCAAGTGCGTTTGAAAAGTGCTTTGCAAAATGCTGTGGCAGCACGTGAGACCCGAATGAGTTTTGATTTTGCTTTTGATTTTCGGAGTCTTGTGATCAACACAGGTGCAACAGGCCGGATTTGGTGGGGTCTTGTTTTGGTGGGATGCGGTACATCTGTTTGAACACGATCGGTATCGAGATGCTTTGGCAGTGTATTTACAGATCCGATAGGGGGTATTTCATACACTTGCAAGTCGATATGTTTCGCGGGCAATGAGGCGTTCTTCGTCTGTGGGAATGACGAAGATTTTGATGGAGGATGTTTCTGTAGAGAGGGTCGCTTCTTGACCCATGCACGCTGCGTTTTGGGTCGGGTTGAGGTGAATGCCGAGTGGTTCGAGGTTTGCGAGAATGCACAGGCGAATGTCGGGGCTGTTTTCGCCAATGCCACCCGTGAAGATGATACCATCTATTTGGCCAAGCACGGCGAGATAAGCCCCGATATATTTTTTGATGCGATAGGCAAATACATCCAGTGCAAGTTGGCTTTTGGCGTCGCCCTTGGTGGCAAAGGCAAGCAATTCACGCAGGTCGTTTGATTTTTCGGATAAACCCAGCAGGCCACTTTCTCGATTGAGGAGGTGGTCTGTTTTTTCTATGCCCAACTTTCGCGCGAGATTGAGAACGACAGCAGGATCTATGTCACCTGAGCGGGTGCCCATTGCAACACCTTCAAGGGGGGTGAAGCCCATAGATGTGTCGATGGATTGGCCATCTTTGATGGCAGTGATCGAACAGCCATTGCCCAAGTGGCAGGTGATGCCCGTGAATGGATGATCGAGCATTTGGGTGGCGCGTTCTGATACATAGCGATGGGATGTGCCGTGGAAACCATAACGACGTATGTGATCTTGTGTGTAATAGGATGTCGGAATGGCATATCGATAAGCATATTCGGGCATTGTTTGATGAAACGCGGTGTCGAAAACGGCAACGTGCATGGCGTTGGGGATGATGGTTTGGCCGGCGCGAATGCCCGCCATATTGGGTGGGGTGTGCAACGGGGCAAATGTTTTGAGTGCGTCGATTTCTCTTTCGATCTCAGGAGTAATACATGTGGCTTCGATAAATTTCTCACCCCCCTGAACCACCCGATGGCCAACGGCTTGGATGTCATCGGGAGATATGTCTAAGTGATTACAGAGATAGGCAATCGCAGCGGTGTGATCGGGGGCGGGTATGATTGTTTGATTTTTACCATCGGAGAACGTTGCATCGTCCTGGCCGATTTTTTCAACTTGGCAAGATGCAATCAAGCGTTCACTTGGCATGTCAAAAAGGCGTGTTTTGACCGATGAACTGCCGCTGTTAAAGACGAGTATGTTCATGAGATGGGTTATGTGATTTGTGAGCTTGCTTCTTTATCAAGCATAAACGTGCAGTTGGGGTGGTTTTGTAAAAAGCTGGCTGGGCATTGTGATGAGGGTGGGTCTTGAAGGGCTTGTTTGATGGCTTTGGATTTGCCTTCACCTGTGGCTAAGAGTAGGACTTGACGGGCGTCACAGATGGTGGCTATGCCTACGGTAATGGCTTTGCGAGGAACGTCTTCTTGGTTTTGGAAAAAGCGGGTATTGGCATGAATGGTTTCTGGCGTGAGATCAATTTGTCGGGTGCGTGAATCTGGGGGACTGCCGGGTTCGTTGAAGGCGATGTGCCCATTGGAGCCAATGCCCAATAACCAAAGATCGACGCCACCACAGGCTCGGATTTTGGCCTCAAAGGCCTCTCCTTCAAGTGCTGGATCTACTGCTTTTCCATTGGGCACATGGGTATTCCAAGGGCGAATATCAATGCGGTCAAAAAAGAGGTTTTGCATAAAGTGCCGGTAGCTCTGATTGTGGTCGCCATCCAAGCCCCAATATTCATCGAGGTTGAAGGTGGTAACTTTTGCAAAGCTTAAATTCTCGTTGCGATGCAGGCCAATGAGCTCGGCATAGGTTTTAACCGGTGTTGACCCCGTGGCAAGCCCGATCACAGCATCTGGTTTGTTGCGAATAAGGGTTGCGATGGTGTTGGCCGCCGATTGTGCGACTTGGTCAGATGTATCGAAGATTTGTGTTTGAATGGGCATAAGATTAAATGCGCGGAGAGCTGGGTGCATGGCGCTGAGCGCTTTTAGGGTTTTACGCCCTGCGCTTTGCTCCCAGAGCTCCGTGCTTTTTAGGTTTTTTGATGGCGAACAACCCGGCCTGGCAGCTGGTCTGTGGGTTGACTGTTTTGGATAACGATTTGGCCGTTGACGATGACATAGGGTATGCCAACCGGTGGCAATGTGGGTGCTTCAAATGTGGATTGGGCGGCAACTGTTTTGGGGTCGAAGATGACGATGTCAGCGGCTTTGCCTTTTGCCAGTTCACCTCGGTCTGGAATGCCAAAACGTTGGGCGGGAAACCCACTCATTTTATAAACAGCTTCTTCGAGTGTGAGCAGGTTGCGCTCGCGCACAAAGTGGCCTAAGACACGGGCAAAACAGCCAAAACCACGTGGGTGGGGGTGCGGAATGTTGAAGATGCCATCGGAGGCCACCATCATACGCGGGTGTGTGGCGGTACGTGTGACTGTTTTTTCGGATTCTTCGGGATCGTCTTGCCAGGGGAATACAAAGGCTTGATGCTCGTGTTCTTCAAGCAGCAAATTATAGGCAAAGGCTTCGGGGGTTGTGTTGTGTTCTTGTGCAAGGTCTGAAAGACGTTTGCCAATGTGGCGATTTGATCCGGTATATCCAACCACCTGATCGGCACGGCCCAACCACCGTTTGAGTTCGATAAGAGATTCGGCTTTGACTGTTGGGTCTTCGAGGCGCTTGTTGACCTCATCGGGGCTGCCCTCTTGAAATTTCATGGGCAGCATCATATACATATGGGTCATGCCTGCCGGATAAAGATAGGATTCAAAGGTCAAGTCAACATCTTCATTTTCGATTTTTTCGAGCCATTTCTCTGCGTCGATGTCAACCCGTTCGTGCGAAATGTGAACGGGTATGTTGGCGGCCTTAGAGAGTTCAACTGTTTCTTCCCAAGCTGCTTTGCGCCCAAGGATGTGATAGCGTGCATGCGCTGCATAAATGCCACCATATTCGGCGGCCACTTTGCATAGGGCAACAAGTTCTCGAAAGTCGGCATTGGCAGAGGGTTGATAATCCAGCCCGAGGTTGAGCACACCCGCACCGGCTTCCATCCATTGGCGGGTGAGGTCTGCCATTTGGGCAATTTCGCTATCGGTGGCTGGGCGTGGATCCCATCCACAAACAGCCAAGCGCAAGGCGCAATGCGGTACTTGTGAATAGACATTGGCAGGGCTATTGCCTTCAAAGAGGGCGAGATAGTCTTCTGGGTTTTGCCAACCTAAAGGGATGTCTACTTTGCCTACAGAAAAGCGGGTATAGGTCCAAAGTTCTTGGGTTTGTTTGGGTGAAAGACCTGTCCAGCCAAAACCATCGGGTGCTAACAGTTGCGTGGTGATGCCTTGTTGCACTTCGGCGTGGCGATGGACGCCTGTGAGCAACGCGATTTCTGAGTGTACGTGCACATCAATAAAACCGGGTGCTACGACGTGATCGGTGGCATCGATGGTGGTTGTCGCTTGGGCTTGAGACAGGTCACCTATCGCTTCTATGCGGTCACCGTTGATGCCCACATCGGCGATAAAAGCAGGCGTTTTGCCTGTGCCATCGATGAGCGTGCCATTTTTGATGATGAGATCGAAAGTCATAAGAGGCAATGGATAATGGATAATAATGGACAATGGAAACCGGCGTAAGGGCAAACCTGTGTGTTTGCTCAACGAACAGAGCAAGTATATACGATGAAATGGAGATGATGCAAAGAAAAAAAGGGGAGGATTAAGGGCCACAAGAGGCGAGCCGTAAGAAGTAAGAGGTTAACGTCTTTACGCCTCACGTCTCACCGGTTTTCAAAATGATGTGATTAATGGGTGGCCTTCGCCGGGGAACCAAATGGCATCGACAATGACACCGAGGGAAACACCTGCGAGATAGCCCATGAGCATGCCCAAAAAGAAGGGGGCGGTTTTGTGATAGCGATCCAAACCGCCCACACGCATAATGACAAATTTGATGGCCCACACAATGAAGATAGAGACAAAGACGTTTTGGGTAATGGCATTGGCGGCAATGGTAAACCCGAGTGGGTTGAGTGGGAATCCGGGAAAGAGATATCGGGCGTATAAAAGGAGCCCGACGATGAGGGCACCCACGCCGAAGAACGTTATGCGCTCCAAGTCTGGGGCCAGTGTGCCTGCTTGAATGCGGGTGGCTGTGAGTTGCCAGATGCCAACGGCACCGTCGCTGGAACCGTTGAAGCTGACGACCCCAAAGTTGTAACTGCCCGAGACATAATAGGCCTGATAGAGTGTGACTGTAATGACGGTGAGAAAACCAACGAGTGCGGCAGCTAAAACGGCAGGGGCAATGCGGCGGCGCATGTGTTTGTTCATGGCCTCTCCCAAGCGTGGGATATGGGCCATTGCCGTCATCGCAAAAGTTTTGGCATCGCAGAAGATGGTGAAGGTGAAAGCAAGTGCTGTGGCACTTAGAGAGCTCATGTTTGTCATACCCACAACATGCCAGGTAAAGGCTTGGGCACTGATGGGGCCTCGCATGAAAACCAAACCACTTTCAACCACAATGCGGGCCAAGCCCAAGTAGATGATTGTTGTTGCAAATATAAAGGCTAAGAGTGGGAGCCATTCAAGACCTGTGCTGCGCAAAAAGAGCAAGATGAATGTGCTGCTGCCTATCAGCAGGGCTGTGGCCCAACGATAGGACATGAGTTCACCCGAATCGTCAATTTGGGCATGGCGTGAAAACGCTTGTTTGAACACGGCTTTGAGATGCACCCGCGCCATCCATAAGCCCCACATAACAAAGACCAACATACCGCCCAAACTTTGCCAACCCACGGTGGGGTCGAAGGACCCCCACGGATCGGATCCCCCTTTGCTGATGCCGAGGCGATTAAACAGGCCCATTTGCAAAATGGCGAGGATATGAAAAAACCAGATGCTGAAGAGGACATCGGACTTTGAGAAGTATCCAAAAACGAGGGTGAGGATGCTGATGGTGAAACGGAAAGTTGGAAACCCTTCACCCAAAGGAATGAGGTGTTTGGATGCAGGGCCGTTCAAGATGGGCAAAGGCGGCATGCCCACAAAGAACCACGCGGTGATGTTCCACAAAGTAAGCAGGAATACCAGCCCAAAACCCACTTGGAACAAGCGGTTGCGCAGGAGTGTAGTGAGTGTGCCTTGTGTGTTAGAGACACCCGTTAGTGAGAGCAGAGCCGTGGCAATGGGATAACTGAGGCGTTCGTGTTCCATCCATTGGCGCCGAAGGATGATATTGATACACAAATTGGCGGTGAGAATGGCGGCAAAGAAACACCCCCACCAAAAAAGGGGAGGACCCCACGATGGGTATGGAAAAGGTTGGCCTTCTGGCAACCCTTCGTAGAAACCTTGAACGGCTGGCGCATTGGCAACATAGGTCCAGGGGGCTAAGTGATCGACGATGAGTTCAGACCATCGGTTTTCGGGTGTGGCAAAATAAACGGGTGCGGTGATGACGCCTAAGAAATAGCTGGAGATCCATTCGCCTTGCATGAGGGCACCAATCATGCCCATGCAGCAAATGGTGATTAATTCTGAGGGAGATAATCCGCGTGATTTGAATTGGCTATTGAGTAGGACCAGGCCCAGAAAGGGGATGAGCATGGCCAGGGAAAGGTGGGCATAATCTGCACGCGATGAGTGCAAGACGATGCTGGAGTATGTGGGCCAGAGGTTGGCGAATGCGGATAAGAGCAGGCCTATGAGGAATGCACGAATCGACATGCTTATTCTGCTCTTGTTCGATTATTGAGCTCATGCCAAAAACTGGGTGTGGGAATGCCAAGGGGATCTGTGGTGCGGTTTTCACCTTGTGATGCGAAGTTGTAAAGGGCTTCGGTGAGTGGGAGATTGATGTTTTGATCTTTGGCTTGTGCGATGAAATAGGGCAGTTCGCGCAGTTTGAAGTCTTGTGCTTCAATGCGATTACTGATGACTTGGCGTGCGGCGCTTTGGAACGAGGTGTTGGCCGCACCTGCTGTGCCGAGAGTGTCCAAAATTTTCTGTGGGTCAAGGCCCGCTTGCACACCGAGGAACATAGCTTCGGCAAAGGCTGCAAGGCCAACACCCATGGCCATTTGATTGATGGCTTTGCCAAGCTGGCCTGAACCCACATCACCAAGGTGACCGATGTTGCCGCCAATGGCGTTGAATACGGGCATACAGCGTTGAACGGCTTCTTCCGCACCACCGACCATTACGGCAAGTGTGCCCGTTTCGGCACCACCTCCGCCACCACTGACGGGTGCATCGACAAGGTCGGCACCTTGACTGCGGATGATTTGGGCCAAGCGTTTGGTTTCTGGTACTTCGGTGGTGCCGGTGTCGATGATGATTTTGCCGCTTGTAAGGTGGGGTATGATTTCTTCCGCGACTTTGACAAAGGTGCCCGATGTGGGCAAACTTGTGAGGGTGATGTCTGAATTTTGGATTACATCAATGGGTGATGTACCGGCTGTTGCACCTGCTTGAATGAGTGCCTTGACGTTTTCAGTTTTGAGATCAAATACGGTGAGTGCAAAGTTGGCCTTAAGCAGATTGCGGGCCATGCCACTTCCCATGGTGCCTGCACCTATGAGTCCGAGCGTGAGGGGCATACGTTGTTTCCTCTGGAATTTTGATTGTCTTGGGTGGGTTAAACCAGCCCACCTTTGACGGCAATTTTGATGGCGTCTTTGTCATCTAAGCGATAGGTGGTGTGAAGGGCATCAAAACCTTCGGCGACCCGGTCGATGGGAATGACATGGCTGACGAGGTCGGCAAAGGGAAACTCGTTTTTTTCGAGGATGGGCATGGCGCGTACAAAATGTTCGGGGGTACTTGCCCATACGGCTTCCATGCGCATGTTCCGGCGCATAAACATTTGGTTGGGGTTGCAATCAAAAGAGCCCGTATCTACAAAGTGTCCCATGGCCACATAAGTGCCACTACGACGTAAGAAGGTGACGCCTTCGGGAATGGCGGGCAGGAATCCGGCGCATTCAAAGACCACGTCGGCACCTTCGCCGCGTGGGGTGTTCTCAAGCACGAGTTTGGTGCGCTCTTCTGGGTCGGGCACGTCGGCAATGTCGATGGTGACATCGGCACCCAAGCGTTTGGCCAATTCGAGACGGCCTGCGGGGCCACCAACCATAATGAGGCGACCTGCACCACTGATTTTGGCGGCGACGAGTGTGAGCAAACCAATGGCCCCTGAGCCTTGTACGACAACCGTGTCGCCAAATTTGAGGCCAGAACGCATCACGCCATGAACACCAATGGTAAAGGGTTCGGCGATGACGGCCACTTCGGGTGGCATGTCGGCTTTGAGGATGACGGTGTCGGGGTTCCAGAGGTAGATGTATTCGCTAAACCCACCGCGTAGGTATGGGGCTTCTTCGGATTGTAAAAATCCGTAAGCCCCTTTTGGGGTGCCGGGAACAAATATAACGCGGTCACCTGGTTTGATGGGGCGGCCTACATAGTCGGTTTCTACGCCTGCACCCATAGACTCGATAATGCCCACATTTTCATGGCCCAAGATAATTTCACCAGGCAGACGTTGATATTCCCAATTGTGCAAATCGGTGCCACAGATGCCCGCGAGTTCTTGCTTGAGCAAGACGGTACCGGGCTCGGGGGTGGGGACGGCATATTCACGGATTTCGAAATTTTTGCCAGTCATGACGGCGGCACGGGCTGTTTTGGCCATTGGAAACTCCTTTTGGAAACAGATATTCAGAGGGAAATATGCTTTAAAGCAATCGCAATTAAAGTCTAAGGTATAGGGAAGTCAAGGGCAAAGGAGATACGCAGATTGAATAACAAATAAAAGCGTCCAGCTATTTTTCTGGACGCTTTTATTTGTTGAAAAGGGTGTTATTTATGCTTCAGTTGGTTCTTATTGATTGCTGGATATCGCTTTGAGGTCTGCATCAACCATTTCTTTTACAAGGTCTTCAAAGCCAATATTGTATTCCCAACCGAGTTTTTCTTTTGCCTTGGTACAATCGCCAATGAGCAGTTCGACTTCGGCGGGGCGCAAAAAGCGAGGGTCCACCTGCACATATTCTTGATAGTCGAGGCCTACATGTGAAAATGCGATTTCGCAAAATTCACGTACAGAGTGTGTTTCTCCGGTGGCGATGACATAATCATCGGGTTCGTCTTGTTGGAGCATCATCCACATGGCACGCACATATTCACGGGCATGACCCCAGTCGCGTTTGGAATCGAGGTTGCCAAGGGAGAGGTGGTCGATTTGTTTGAGCTTGATGCGGGCCACATGAGAGGTGATTTTGCGGGTGACAAATTCAAAACCGCGCCGTGGCGATTCGTGGTTAAATAAGATGCCACTGGCGGCATAGAGGTTGTAGGCTTCTCGGTAGTTGCGCGTGAGATCAAACCCTGCAACCTTGGAGATGCCATAGGGGGAGCGTGGGTGGAAACGCGTGGTCTCGGTTTGGGGAACCTCTGCGACTTTGCCAAACATTTCACTGGAACCGGCAAAATAAAACCGGCAATTGGGCATGAGCTCGTTAATAGATTCGAGCATATAGTGGGTGCCATTGATGTTGGTGTTGAGCGTGGAAAAGGCGTCTTTGAAAGACGTGTCGACGAAGCTTTGGGCTGCAAGGTGATAACATTCGTCGGGGGCGATATTTTTGGTCACATTATAGATACTTGGAAAGCTTTCAAGCGAGGCGGGGTGGAGTTGGAGTTGGTCTTGTAAGTGGGCGATTCTACCCAGGCGGTGCCGTGGGTCTTCAAGTGCCACACGACGCACGAGGCCATGAACTTCATACCCCTCTTTGAGCAGCAACTCAGCTAAGTAGGAGCCATCTTGTCCCGTGATGCCTGTGATGAGTGCCTTTTTGGCCATGGTGTTCCTTTCCGTTTCGAGAATATAGAATATAAATATCATCCCTCTACTCTTTTATCGCTTTGGAATGATGGGTTCAATTAATAGGTTCAAGCTCACTTCGTCAAGCCAAAAACGTGGCGTTTTGGTTGTATCTACGGGCTTGCGAAGGTGCCAAGTTGGCGTTATTATGGGCGTGTTGAGATATTGGGATATTGAGATAAGGAGAATTTGATGACTATATTTGCGAAACGACCCAGCTTTCATACCGTGGTGCAACTGGCCGAAGAGAATGCCAACGCTCAGGTATGGCCCAAGGTCACTGGGAAGGTTGACCCCAGCGGTTTATCATGTCGCGATTTATTTACTTATGCACTGATTTTGTGTGAGGCCAATCGGCATTTGAAGCGCATACCTGTGTTGCTGAAGCGTGCGCAACAGATGCAGAATTTAAATGAAGAGAGCGAAACATATGGCAATTTTTGGTGGGGCTGGGGACAAGGTTCGGTATTGGATCCCAATGCCGTTGAGTTTGCTATGCGCAGTGGTACTCTGCTTTGGTTAAGGCACAAAGACAAGTTGGGAAAAGGAAAACGTATATTAAAAGCCATGTTGGAACCTGCAGCAAGTGCGTGCCGGCACCATGCGTCGATGCCTTTGTATACGAATATTGCATTGATGAATGCGATGAATTTGATGCTGTTGGGTCAAGCAACAAACCGTAAGAGTTTGATAAGAATGGGCGAAGACCGGTTTGAGCAATTTTGTCTTTACACGTGGGATTGGGGCATTCACGAGTTTTGCAGCCCCACCTATACACCTATTCAAATCGCGTGTTTGGGCATGATTGAAAGGTTTTCAAGCTCTGATCGCATTCGCAAACAAGCGAGTGTGATGTTGAATTTGTTTTGGGCCAATGTGGCAGCCAATTGGCTTGACAAGGCAGCGTATTTGGGGGGCACCTATAGCCGAAACAGCGGGTTTTTTTTAGAGGGTGATATCAACATACTCGAGTTGCTGTGGGCAAACGGCGTGTGGCCATTGGACGCGAGCAGTTTGTCTCCTTTGGTTGAGCCCACTTTGAATGTGATTTTTCAAGGGCTGTCACATTGGGATGCCACCCCAGTGTTTCGCAGAGTCTATGACATCCCTTATCCACGCAATTTGAAGCAACGATGGGGTCCTCTACAAAATCAAACCCGTACTTTTTTTCAGTTTGAAGATGTGGCATTGAGTGTCACGGGCGCTCAATATGATTATCCCAATTGGCAAGATGTGACACTGGCTGCCAATTTTAATGTGCCAGTTTTGGCACAGGGAAGCTCCAAACCAAAAATAGATACACCTGGAAAGCTCATTTTTGTTCCAGATGCCAAAGCCAAGGGTGCAGATGTTAAATACAGCCACTACAGCCCCCGTTTATGGACTGCTGCACAACAAAAACAAGATGCCCTTGGTTTGGTGCTGTTTCGATTGGTCGACTTGGAGACCCTTGGTGGGTTGGAACTCAATTTGATGATGTCGAGTTGGCCGGGTGAAATTTGGGTGGGTGATCAGATGTTTAGCCAAACAGAGGCTTCACTTGCGCTGCTTCAGGATCAACCGGTTATTTTTCGACATCTGGGTGTGGCTATTGGCGTTCGGGTTGTGTGGCAAAATGGTGGTTCTGAGCCTGTCTTGAAACAAGATCCACATGGAGATGAAAATGCTTGGCTTTTGAATATCGATTTGACCTTGTTACGGGGTGCTTCTCAAGAATCTGATCCACAAGCACTCCCCTATGTTGGGGCCGCATTTTGGACCCGTGTGGGTGAAGGGCTTGAAAAAGAAGAAGATTTTCAGGCCTGGCGACAGCGTTTTGCTTCCGACGATACCAGTGCGTTAACGCTGTCCAGCACAGGATGTGATCTGACGATTGCAGCCGCAGGTGAAGCGGGTACTTTGCAAATTCGCGCCATATCGCCCGATTTGACGCATTTTGATGTTCTCTTGGAGCCGGAGGAATCCTTTTCACTTTTTGATGTGGATGGTCGTGACTTGGGTCGTGAGCTGTTGAAGACCATGCCTTTGGTAGAAGAGTATCTACACATGTTGGCGAATTTACCTGCGGTGCCTGTGCCCGGGCCATTGGAACGCGATATGGGATATACACAGTTTCCAATGAGTCACGGATACAATATCCCAGACGAGCCTTATTTTTGGGTGTCTCCTGATGACGGCGATGAAAATGGGGGCAGTGACACGGGCAGTGTGACTTGGCGGTTGTCTGTACCCGAGGCGGGGCGATATTATTTGTATGCCGATGTATGGCCCTGCCCGTCTGATAACATTGTGCAGATTTATGGTACGGGTGGTTTGCCTATCCGCAAAGAAGACCAAGGTTCCAATGCCTTGTTGTTGCGTGTGTATCAAGATATTGAAAAGCCGATTGCGGTGGGCACGTCTTTGATTTCGTGCAAAGATACCACCCAATGGCAATGTTTACCTTTGGGGGTCAATTTGCCCACACCGCCGGAAGAACCCATGTTGCTTGGTTTGCCCAAAGGGGATGTGTTTGTGCAATTGTTTTCTCACACGTCGGGCTTGAAGATTCAGCGGTTGTATGTGACCGATGAAGTGACAGCAAAGCCTGAGTAATGGTGCGTCTATTCGCTTGTATTTCTTAATACACCTCACTTCCTAAAAGGTTGTATGCCATTATGCATGTGACGATGGTTAATGCCCCCTTGTTGCCTGTTCCCCCTGTTTTGGGAGGGCCGATAGAGCGCACGTTGTATGAAACGGCGTTGGCGATAGATCAACCTAAGATGACGGTGATTTCGCCATGGAGAAAAGAAGTAGCGAATTGGGAGGATGTGCCTGAGGGGGTATTTTATCATGTTGATAGGAACGCGCAGGCTCGCAAAGTGCGCGACGTGTTGGGCGAGCACTTGCCGGATGAGTTGCAAGACCGTCGTCGTGCGGGGCATTTTTATTATCTGAATGGGGTGACTGATTTATTGGAAGATCTGAACCCCGATGTCGTTCAGGTACATAATGATGTGGAGGCCATGGCTTATTTGGCGAAGCAATTTTCCAACAAGAAGAAGATTTTGTATATGCACAATGAGCCGCGTTATGGGGGTGATCAGACAGCCGTATGTGCGCGCGTGTGTGATCACTTTATTTTTGTGAGTCACTATTTGGCAGATCGGTTTTGCAAGCACTTTCCCGAGTGCGTTGCGCGTTCGCAGGTCATTTATAACAGCATTGATGTGGATGCTTTTTGCCCAGAGCTTAAAACACTCAAAAAAACGAAGGCGATTCGCAAACAGTTTGCGCTAAAACCCAATCGCACCCTTTTGTTTGTTGGCCGCACTGTACCCGTGAAGGGATTACATTGTTTGTTAGATGCGATGCCGCTTGTGTTAGATGTTTTGCCCGATGCGCGGTTGGTTGTGGCGGGCAGTCCTTTGTTTGGTGCTGTGGCCGAGAATGATTATTTGCGACGCTTGAAACGGCAGGCCGAAAAATTGGGTCATTCGGTGGTGTTTACGGGGTTTGTTGATCCGGAGGCATTGCCTTATTATTACGCCGCCGCCGATGTTTCTGTTGCGCCGTCGATGTGGGGGGAACCCTTTGGGAAGGTGGTGGCCGAAGCGATGGCGTCGGGCATTCCGGTGGTGGGCAGTGATCGTGGGGCGATTCCTGAATTGGTAGATGATGGGCAGATGGGACTTTTGGTGGATGACCCAAAAGACAGTGAAACACTGGCAGGGTGTCTTGTTGATTTGCTTAAAGATGAGAACCGGCGTAAAGAGATGGGCAAGATGGCACGGAAAAAAGCGGTGCGTGAATTTGCCACGGATGTGCGTATGAAAAAATTGCGCGTTTTCTACAAAAGCATTTAAAAGTGTTGTGTGAAAAGTGAAAAAACCCAAGAAGTTGCGCGTTGCGATGGTTCATGCCGAGGTGTTGCCTATTCCCACTGTTTTGGGGGGGGCAATTGGCCAAACGATATATGAAACAGCGTTTGGCATGCCAGATATTGATTGGACTGTGATTTCGCGCTGGGATGATGCTTTGCAAGATGTGGAGACCGATGCACGATTCCAATATGTAGATATTGCGGCACGAAGGGCAGCTGTTTGGCGGACGTTTGGTGGAAAAAAAAGGGAGATTCACTCGGAATTTGAATTGCGTCGGTTTTGTTATGTAGATGGTGTAGCCGATCTTTTGACAACACCTGATGTGGATGTGGATGTGGATGTGGTGCAGGTGCACAATCGCCCGCAATTTT
>JBLHJX010000118.1:0-15603 GCA_047619225.1 Candidatus Latescibacterota bacterium | reverse complement strand
GGTTGCGATTGGTGCAATGGCACAGGCCGGCAGGATGTCGCAAGCTCAGGTTTTGGACGCGCTTGAAGATCTGTGGAAAGGAACGGGCGCCGAAGCCGAAGCGGGACGGGCGGAGGCGGCACAAATTCTGTGTGGGATGAATAATTCGGCTTGTGATGTTGTGATGGTGCGCCTGCTTCGTGATGAATCACCGATGGTTATGCGGGCGGCTCTGGAAGGTGTGGCCCTCACCGGGCGCCGTTTTTTTGTGCCCCTCATAGTACCTTATCTGGCTGATGACCGAGTCATGTTATATGCGCAACGCGCCTTGTTGGCCTATGGTGAGCGGGTGGTGGGGTTGCTGCGCGATTATATGGATGATTTGGATGAAGACGTGCAGCTGCGACGGGCATTGCCTGGATGTTTGGCAGCCATAGGCACACAGCAAGCTGTGCGGATTTTGTTGGCATTTTTGGGAAATCATCAGCAGGTGTTTGGGGAACCTATTATTGATGCGTTAGATGAATTGCGACGCCAAAAAACGGAGCTGGTTTTTGATGAAGGGCCTGTAATGGTTGCGATTGTAAGGGAGACTGAGTGGGCAAAAGAAAGCAAGGAAGGATTGCGACTGCGTCAACTGGTGGGTTTGTTGGCGTTGATTTATGCACCCGAAGATATTCACCGTGCCTATGCTGGCTTGATGAGTGATCAGCGGGTTTTGCAGTCGAATGCGATAGAATTGCTCGACAACTTGCTGCGGCCAGAGCACAAGCGGGATGTGTTGCCCGCTATTGAAATATGGTTGGCCGGTTAGTCCTTGGATAAGGTGTCTGATTTCTTGCATTTTATGGAGCGCCTGATTATCTTTTGGCCTGATCGGTTGATGGCATTAAATAGACAATCAAGCAAGAGGAACACACGATGTTTGAAAAAATGACAATGGCACCTGATGATCCGATTTTGGGACTGAATGACGCATTTGGAAAAGACACGAATCCAAAGAAGATCAATTTGGGTGTGGGCGTGTATAAGGATTCTGAGGGATGGACGCCGGTGTTTAATTCGGTGAAAAAAGCAGAAGAACGCCTTTTGGCTGATGAAGATACAAAGGATTATTTATCGATCACCGGATTGGCCGCTTATAATGCGGCGGTGCAGGAACTGTTGTGGGGGGGCGCGCACGAGATTTTGACAAATGGACGGGCGGGTACGGTGCAAACACCGGGTGGCACGGGTGCTTTGCGTGTGGCGGCGGATTTTATTCATCAACATATGCCGGGGGCAACGCTGTGGTTGAGTGACCCGACGTGGGCAAATCATCCCAAGGTGTTTGAATCGGCCGGTGTGGCGACTCAGACGTATCGGTATTATAACCCAGAGACATTTGGACTGGATTTTGACGCGCTGATTGAAGATTTGGCAAAGATTCCGGCGGGTGATGTGGTTTTGTTGCACGGGTGTTGCCACAATCCAACAGGTGTAGACCCATCCCCCGAACAATGGGAAAAGATTGGCGATGTGTTGCAAGAAAATGGTGTGTTGCCCTTGCTCGATTTTGCTTATCACGGATTGGGTGATGGTTTGGACCAAGATGCCGCAGGGTTGCGTGCTTTAAGTCGTTCGGGTTGTGAAATGTTTGTGGCCACGTCTTATTCTAAGAGCTTTGGTTTGTACCGCGAGCGCATTGGTGCCTTGACGGTGGTTGCTGCCGATACAGATGCAACAGCCAAAGCGATGAGTCACCTAAAAATTTGTGTGCGTACCAATTATTCGAATCCTCCGGCGCACGGTGCGCAAATTGTGGCTACGGTTTTGGGCGACCCAGCGTTGCGTGCTCTGTGGGACGAGGAAGTGCAGGGGATGCGTGATCGGATTAATGGGATGCGCCGTCGGTTTGTGGATGGTTTGGAAAGTCGGGGTGTTCGGCGTGACTTTTCGTTTATCGCACACCAGCGCGGGATGTTTTCGTTTTCGGGTTTAACGCCAGATCAAGTGGCGGCATTGCGCGAGAAGCATTCTATTTATATTGTGGGGTCTGGGCGTATCAATGTTGCGGGCATTACGGATGCGAATATTGATCCGTTGATTGATGCGATTGCTGAGGTGCTCAAGGGGTAGGGATTGTAGAGGGTGGACGGTGGGCGGTAGAATTCGAGCGTTTGGTTGTGAGTTTTTAGGGATCAAATTTGAAAATGAATAGAGATATTTCAAAGGCAGAGCACGATTGCTCTGCCTTTGTTGTTGGCTTAGGTTTTATTATAAATTTTACCTTTGTTTGCCTTCGGCGACTTACTTTTGAAACGACTAAAAAGTAAGCAAAAAGTCGCCCCTCAAGTGCCGGGGAGGCTGATTTTCCGCAAATACCTTCAGGGGATATAAGCGCGTAAGATAGCCTGTAAGGTTTAGCGTTTTTATAAAGTTAAGAGCTGGACGGAATGGCGCGGAAAATCGGTGGTCGCTTTGCGTGATGGGTGTCGAGCTATGGTGTATTTCATCTTGTGGCAGATCTATTTTCTAGGAGTTTCAGTTATGGCTGAACCGATCTTGACTCATCCTTTGTGTCCTGAAATACGGTTGTCTGATCAGGGGGTGTCGATTGCGGCGACGGAAGAAGAACTTGGGCGATTGCGTGAGGCTTTTGGTGGAACCGGCGCGGCCCACGATGCGGTGATGCATCGGATCCAGAGGGCAGATGGTATTTTGCAGCGGACAATCGTATTTCCACCCGAAGGTGGACAGCACAACCAGTGGTATCAGTGCGAGAAGTGTCAGATTGGGTTGACGACTATTGATCCCACGCACCATCGGTGCCCCAAGTGTCGGGCGGTTTACAGAGGGTATCCTTATGACAATGTTCTGTATAAAAATAAACACGGTTCATTGGCTGGTGAAATGAATACGTGCGCGTGGGCATTTGCTGTGACGGGTGAGGAGAAATATGCCCAATGCGCGCGTGAGTACCTGGTGGGCTACGCTGAGCGGTATACTCAATATCCGTATCACAGTGCGAATATGGGCAAGCGCGATGACACGCCACGCCACTCGGGTGGGCACGTGATGGAGCAGACACTGAGCGAGTCAAGTTGGGCGTTGGAGGTGTGCGAGGCATATGACCTGGTACGTGGGTCGGATGTTTTTTCGGAAGCGGATCATATAAAAATACGCGATGGGTTGTTTGTGCCTTTGTATGAAAATATCGAGAAATACAGGGCTGGTAAGAGCAACTGGCAGACCTATCACAACGCGGCAATTTTTCATATTGGCGCGCTGTTGGGCGATGTGTCGATGCTGAAAAAGGCGCTGGAGGACCCAGAAAATGGATTCTACCGACAGATGGATATCTCAGTTTTGCCGGGTGGGATGTGGTATGAAAATTCATGGGGATATCATTTTTACCCGCTTGAAGCCGTGAGAAGGACAACCGAAGCTGCACGTCGGTTGGGCATTGACTTGTATTGGATTCCACAATTGAAAGAGATGTATACCGTGGCATTGGATTATCAAATGATTGATGGCACCTTGCCTCGGTTTGCGGATGCGACTACGATGAAGATACCGGGTGCTCGGTATGAAACGGCTTATCATCAATGGCAAGATCCGGCATTCCTTACGGTATTGCCCGACGAACCAACGTGGGAGTCGGTGTTGAATGGCCGAGAGACGGGCACGGGGCGTGGGGTTGATTTGGGATCTTTTAAGAGTGTATTGAAAGAAGGTGCCGGGCACGCGATTTTGCGTGTAGATGGCCACGAGGGACCGTCCAGTGCGGTCTTAACTTATGGACCTTTTGGTGGCGGTCACGGGCATTTTGATAAATTGTCGTTTGTGTATTTTGCATTGGGTAAAGAGCAGGGGTATGATCCGGGGCGTGCGAAGAGCCAGGCGTATCGCTTGCCTGTGCATAAAAATTGGTATCGTGCGACAACAGGTCACAATACAGTGTTGGTAGATCGGCAGTCGCAAGAGGGTGTGGCAGGCGAGTTGACGTTCTTTGTTGAGAACCAGAACTTCGCGGCAGCCGCAGCACGTGTTGACAAAGCCTATGAGGGGATCGTTCACCAAAAGCTTTTGGTGATGCGACCCGGTTATTTGCTTGCTGTGGATATTTTGAATGCGACGGATGGGGTTGAACACACGTTTGATTGGATATATCACAACCGAGGTGAGGCGATTGTGTCACCGCAAGCGGTGGATGAAAGTGCTCCGGTTGAAGGGCAAGGGTTTGATTTTATTGAAGGTATGAGGCGAGGTGAAACGGGTGAGGTCATTCGGGCAGATGTGACAAATGGAGACGATCATATCCATCTGTTGGTGAATGACGAAGCAGCGTCTGAGGTTCTCGTTGGCACTGGGGTTGGTGAAACGGTTTTGGATCGGGTACCGTTGTTGTGTGTCACACGCAGGGGAGCATCTGCCACGTTTGCTGCAGTCATCGATCCGACACAAGGCAATGGTGACCCCGAGGTGGATGTCGTGCATATCAAGGCATCTGATCTGGGGGGATTTGTGATTTCGGTGCTTTTCACAAGTGGCGAAGAAGAGCTGTTTGCTTTTGATCCTGAGGGACACAAACGTAAGCTGGCAGGTGTGGAAACAACGGCGAAACTGTTGGTGGTTCGACGCGGGAGCGGGGAAGGTGTAGAGGTGTTGGGGGAATCGGAATAAATAGAATCAGCGGATTTACGATTCGACAAGGAGATGGAAATGAGACTCAAAGATAGGGTGGCAATTGTGACTGGCGGGAGTTCGGGTATTGGGCGAGGCATTGCGTTGGAGTTTGCCAAAGAGGGTGCAAAAGTTGTGGTGGCAGATATTCAGGAAAACCCCAAGCGGGGAAAGTTTCATGACCAAGATTTGATGACGCCTACGGTTGAAGAGGTGGAGAAGTTGGGCAGTGAAGGCTTGTTTGTGCAGACCGATATGTTAGACGACAAGGGCGTGAAAAATTTGATAGATCGAACCGTCGCTCATTTTGGTGGGTTGGACATTTTGGTGAACAATGCGGGGATTCATATTCCGGGTGGGATAGAAACACTGTCGATTGAGGATTATGACAAGGTGATTGGGATTAATTTGCGCGGGCTGTTTGTGGCGACCAAGTTTGCAATGCCGCATTTGAAGAAGGCGACGGGGCGTGTGATTCACATTTCGTCGGTACAGGCTTTTGGTGGCGGTGGGGGGCCCGCGTATGCCTCGGCCAAAGCGGGGATTATTAACTTTACACGGGACACTGCGCTCGAACTTGCCCCTTTTGGTGCCACTGTGAATGCAATCTGCCCGGGGTATATTGAAACGCCAATGCAAGATTATTCTACAGAAAAAGATATTGAAATGTGCAGAGAGAAGACGCCATTGCCACGTTTGGGATTGCCAAAAGATGTTGGTCGGGCCGCCGTATTTTTTGCGTCTGAAGATGCCGAGTGGATTACGGGTACATCTTTGCCTGTGGATGGAGGGTGGTTGGCTCCGATCTTTTAAGAAAGCAGGAACTGCAACCACTGAAGAGCACGGATGAAGGTGTTGCTGGAAAGCCAATTTCGCTGTGGGTTCGTAAGATATGTTTACGAAAAACATATTTAGTTGATAAATTAGAATCGTAAAAATAAGAGATTTTGGGTTTTTTTGTTCAGAAAATAAGATTTATGGTAAGCAATCGTTGACGGGCATTGTCCAGCCGGGGAGGGCTGGTTCTGCTTCGGCGATTTGGTCTTTGGCGTAGGGGGTGGGATTTTGCGGATCATTTGCTCGGTAGACGTGAATGACTTGGTCACGCAGCACATCAACGTCCCAAACGACCTGTGTGCCAGCGGCGAAATAGTCTGCGCGTTTCGCCGCCATTTTTTGTTCCGCAACCGGGCCGTAATCGCTTTCACTACGCACTTCAACAGCAAAGATGGGCGCGCCTTCAAGGAATTTGCCGCCTTGGAGTTCGCCGACAAAATACGACGTGTCTGGGCTGAAAGATCGGCGATTGGGTAGGTTGACAATGAAACCGGTGTTATCAGGAAAAGCGTAACCGGTGCTGGTTTCTTTTTCGTAGCTTCGCAAGTGAACATAAATATCCCCACTCGAGCGACTGGGGAGACCGCCGGTGGGTTCCATAACAAGCAAGCCACCATTAACGATTTCGGCTTTACCGTCTTCTGGAACGTCGTAGAGTGCTTCGATTAGGGTATCGGTCTTGGTTTCCATTTGTCTGTCTCCTTTGTGCAAAGTATAGTCAGACTTTTGGGCATTTGCAAGGGGCACCACTTTATTCTTTCAAGCTTTAGGGTGCGTATTGCATCGCCCCACAAGGAAAGACACCCACACGTGCACCCTCACCGTGAACCTTTTGAAGCTCGGCAAGGGTTTGTTCCCAAGTTTGTGTGTGAATCACGTCCTGACCGTGTTTCATGATCACGTCCCATTTGTTTACCCCAGGCGAGAGCATAATGGTGCGCCACTTGCTGGGGGAAGATGCGTTTCCTTTAGAGAGTGATCCGAGCGGCCCAAAGACCGAGTGCCAGCCGAGGCCTTCGGGTGAGGCCGAGATGATGACCACTGTGGCATCGTCTTTGATTTTGTGTCGGTGTCCACTGCCAGTGCCCATCGGTACCATTGCCATTCCGGCTTGCATAAATTCTGTGTCTTTGGGAAACGCGTTGAAGATGGCTACGTCGAGGTCTTCAGGAAAAGGTGATGCGTACAGATCTTTACCGCGTTCGACACCGTCCCAATAGGCTTCGGACGGATCGCCAGTGACCATGTCGATGATGCCGAGTTCTGGGTTGAGTAGAGGGTTGACGAGAAAACTCAACCCCGCCATTTTGCCCACTTCGTCGAGGTGTTCGCGAAAGTTTTCGTGAATATATCGGTGGTTGGCGGTGATTGTGACGTGGCCACAGACACCTGGTAGAACGAGCTTAGAACCCCCGCCAAAGAAACCGCCGCGTGGTGTGATCATGCCCAATGCTATTCTGACGTCGCAGGACATGAAATCGCGATTGACCCAAATGGGAATCCCTCGGCTGGAGTGGCCCAAAAAGTCGAGCGTGCCGTAGGCGTCGTGGTTGGTGACGTAGTATTTGTCGACAATGTTTTGGCCCACTTTTTTGATGAAGTCATCGCGCACCATCGGTCGATGGGCGGCCACTGCGGCGATGATTTTTGTGTTTTCAACACCAATGCCACCGGCTTCAAGTTCTTCCAAAATATAAGGCAACAAACGATCCGCGGGTGTGGGCCGCGAAAGGTCGTCGATAATGATGGCAGCGGAGGTTCGACTTGCGGCAATTTCTCTGAGTGACGTGCTTCCAATCGGGTTGGCAAAGGCGTTGCGAATGCCTTTGTCTCCGATGTCTTCGCCACCTTTCATGTTTGAGACTTCGACCGTCCATTCATCCGGAAATGTCAGGTCGAGGTTTGTTTGATCATAATACGCACGCCAAGGAATCGAGACCGTTTGCATATTAACCTCCAAAAGTTTACCAGTTTGTAAAGGAGCCATCTGCACGTTGCAAGCGCGGACCGTGTTCCCATTGAAAGGGATGATCTTCAATGGCGTCTTCGTTAAATTCGATGCCAAGCCCAGGGCGATCGGGGGCGAGCATATACCCGTCTTTGTACTCGATTTGGACGGGGAAGAGGTCTTCCATAAAAGCGTCGCCCACACGCCCCGCTTCTTGCACTGCGAAGTTGTCGGTGGCAATGTCGAGATGTAAACAAGCTGCAGCGGATGCTGGGCCGAGCGGATTGTGAGGGACTATTTTGATGTAATGGGTTTCACACCAATTGGCCACTTTGCGGGCTTCGGTGAGACCGCCTACAATGCACAGATCAATGCGCGCGTAGTCCATGAGTTCTTCTTCGATCACTTGGCGAAATTCCCATTTGGTAGCGTAGTGTTCACCAATGGCGAGCGGGCAAGCCACGTGGTGGCGCACCAAGCGATAGGATTGTGGGTTTTCGCAACGCAACGGATCTTCGATGAAGAAGGGATCGTATTGTTCCAGTTTGCGCCCCAATCGAATCGTGTCGGGCGGATCCAAACGCGTGTGCACGTCAATGCAAATTTCAATGTCGGGGCCCACGGCTTCGCGCACAGCAGCAAAGTGGGCAACGGAATCACGAACGGCAACGGATGGTTCGAGTACGCCGTCGCGATCCATGACACTCAGACGAAGATATTTCCAACCTTGGTCTACCAATTTCTTGCTGTTTTCTGCCGTGATCTCGGGCGTTCTTCCCCCCACGCCTTTGTAACACACAGCCTTGTCACGCATTTTTCCACCCAAAAGCATGTACACGGGCTGATTCAGTGCTTTGCCCTTGATGTCCCACAAAGCAATGTCAATGGCACTCTGGGCCGCCATATTGATTCGCCCGCCGGGAAAGAAATCTCCCCGAAAGAGCACTTGCCAAATTTTTTCTGTGTTGAGCGGATCTTGCCCAATAAGGTCCGATTCCATGTGCTTGATCGCGCCGATACCTGCCTGTTCTTTCCACGTAATGCCAAACTCACCAATCCCATAAATCCCCTCGTCGGTCTCCACTTTAACAAAGAGATAATTGCGCGACCCGTAGAACACGGGAATAGGACGAACAGCAGTGATTTTCATAACAAACAACCTTTCGATAAAACCTACCCTTTAGAAGTGCTTAACCAAGCCCTCGGCTGACGTATCCAATTACCTGTGCTTAATTTTCCGATTAAAGACCCAAGTCTGCAACATAATTTGAAATCTTCTTGGGTTGTCCGTCCAATGTCGTGTCTCTTGCCGCAATGACCATTGCAAATGAAAGGATGTTGTTTTCGATTCGCGTGTCAGAAGGAGGGCCGCCATCAAGCCAGTTGAGAAATTCATCAAAGAGATGGTCGTGGGCTTCCCATTGAATTTCGGGGGCTTCATAAACTTCTGGATCTTGGCCCACGCGGTGAATGGTCATTGTGTTGCCGCCAGAAATTTCGACACAGCCTTCTTCAAATTCGGCGCGGTAATATTCGCTGTGCCAGCTATTTGTAATACCGGCTGCTGAGCTGTTGCCTTCATAAAAGGTGTGGGTGCCGTTTTTCATGTTCATAAGATACATGCCACTGGAGAAATGTTTGAAGCTGGACCACTCGGGGTTCCACCCAAAGCCCATGAGCGTGTCGGGGTCTGCTCCAGAGAGAAATCGGAGCATGTCAAAGTGGTGTACCGACCCTTCAAAGAGCATGCCAAAGTCCATGTCATGACGCCAGTTTTTCCCCCACGAGCCATATTTTCGGTAATCCGGTGCATATCTGCCGACGATGTGTTGTAGGCGACCCAAGCGTCCTTCATTGCGAATGCGCACGAGTTCTTGTTTGTTGCGCGCGTAGCGGTAGTTTTGGATGATGGAACAGGGAAGGCCGGTTCTCTGCGACGCACGCACCATGTCTTTGGCTGCGTCGAGTGTATCAGATATGGGCTTTTCGCAAATGACAGGCATCCCAGCTTCAAGTGCGGCGATGACTGCGGGTGCGTGAAATTGAGGCGGGGTTGCGACGCCACAAAAGTCGGCCTTGACCGAGGAGATGGCGTCTTCATATGAGGTGAAGAGTTGGTTTTTGGACAAGCCTATTTCGCTTTCGTGTTTGTCGAGAATCTCTTGGTTAACATCTGCCAGACCAACGATCTTGACCCGGTCTCCAAAGATTTCTGTCCATCGATTTACCCACCGTCCCGCCATTCCGCCGCCACCAATCATCAAACATGTCTTAACTGCCATTCAATACCTCCGTTCTGGTTTTCAAGTTTACTGCTTCAAGTTTCTACGCATCCGCCCACGCACCACCAATGGATTCTCGATCGGCTTCTACACCTTCAAACCACGTTTCGAGTTCGGTGAGCATTTTGTGTGCGCGGCCAGACTGTTGATCTGCAAGGTTGTTCTGTTCAAGGGGGTCATCTGCAATGTTGTAAAGTTCTGCCGGCGGTGGGGTTGGTAGTTCTCTTGCAGGGAATGGGCCATCAACGGGTTCGTAATGTTCCCAAGGCGCGTCCCTAAATTTGGTGTCTTCTGCTTGTTCGGCGGGGTCTGTCCAAGTGGTTTCTTTGATGACTGGGCGCACGAGTTTCCAATCACCATCCCGCATCGCTGCGTTGCTCGTAACTTCAGGTTGGTAGCGGTTCCATTGCCAGAAACGTTGGTCGGGTACTTTGTTACTTTCGCCTTGGAGAACGGAGAGGACATTGGTGCCGTCGATGTTGAGGTCTTGCGGAATCTCAAGTCCTGCGGCCGATGAGAGTGTGGGAAACCAATCGCAGGCGTGGATCATATGATCAATCTGGTGGTTGGCTTTGAATCTATCTGGCCAACGCATAATCATAGGGACGCGGATGCCCCCTTCGTAGACGTTGCCTTTTGCCCCATTGAAATTGCAGTTAAACCGCACCGTGCTGTTTTCGCCTCGTCCTCCAAATTGGGGGCCATTGTCGCTTGTGAAGCAGACGATGGTGTTGTCGGCCAAGCCGAGTTTGTCCAATGTTTCGAGCAAGCGACCGATGCCAATGTCCATGCGCCGAATCATGCCATAGATGATATTGACGGCGTTGTTGAACTGGCCCGTTTGTGCAAAGGGTTCAATGTCTTCTTCCAAGGCTTGAAGCGGTGTGTGTGGGGCGTTGTACGCGAGGTGTAAGAAGAAGGGTTCTTTTTGATGGCGGGTTACAAAGTCGATGGCTTCTTCTGTGAAGACGTCGGTGAGGTAACGACCATCTGTTTTTTTGTGTTGTCCATTGCGGTCAATGACCCAATTGAAGTAATCCTGCCAACCACTGCGAAAGCCGATAAACTCGTCGAAGCCGCGGGCGTTGGGGCTGAATCTATTTTGCAAACAGCCGTTGTGCCATTTGCCCACAAGACCGGTGGCATATCCCGCAGTCTTGAACATGTCGGCGATGGTGGTTTCCCTGAGGGCGAGATTGCAAAGGCCACGCAATTCACGTGTTTCTATGGCGCCTGTGCGATGTGGATACCGGCCTGTGAGAAAACCAGCCCGTGAGGGAGAACAGATCGGCGAGGCCGAGTAATGTTGCGTGAGGCTTGTACTTTGTGTGAGCAATTGGTCGAGCACGGGGGTTTGTGACAGGCCATTGTTGAAGGCACCAAAATCCCCATACCCCATATCATCGGCGAGTATGTAGATGATGTTAGGAGAAGACATATTTTTCCTTTTTGAAAATAGAGTGTGTAGGCCATTCCCTCTGTTGCACTTTGTAATATGCAACAGTACCTCTGGAATATCTTTTACTTTTCAAATGGTGACCACGATGGTTTTTGAGGCAGTTGTGAAAAGTCAAATTCATTGCTGCCTTCAGGTGTTTGAAAATGAGGTGGTGCATGAGGGGCTAAGGCGTGGCCACAACTTTGGAGCATTTTTCGTGCGCGTTTCTGTTTTGCTATGTTTTCTTGCATCTCATCGGCAGACCAGCGGGCATCGATCTTGGACAGACACTCAAGAATGATTTCTAGACAATTAGGATCGGATGCTCGGTCTTTGCGCTCGTGTGGATCTTCATTGATGTTAAAGAGTTGGCAGGAGTCGAACTCCGAATAATAGTTCAATTTCCACGGCCCCGTGCGAATCATACAGGCTGGATAGTCACCCAAAAGCCCACCGTATTCTGAAAAGACTTCGTTTGGCCAGTGAGATGGGTTTTCTCCGTTTAAAAAGGATGCGAAACTTTTGCCTGACACATCGGGTAAAGGGTCTGCCCCGGCAAGGTCGAGTAAGGTGGGACCCACGTCAATAAGGCTGACGTTGGCTGATACGGTTTCATTTTTGGCCAAGCGTGAGGGCTGTGAAATGATGAGCGGAATTTTGCAAGCGCCGTCGTAAAAGTTACTTTTCCACCACATGCCGTGTTGGTGGGCCATGTCGCCGTGATCTGAAGTGTAGGCGAGAAGGGTGTTTTCTGCTTGAGATGAAGCAGCAATCGTTTCATGCACACGGCCGATGTTGCGATCCAGTTCGGTAACCAGGCCATAATATGCTGCTAAGCCCCGACGATTCTGTTCAGGCGTTAGACCGTCAACACCTCGTCGCTCTCGCCACTTTTTCATGGCGGGATGCAGGGTATCCAAGTAGTCCTGTGATTCGGGTTCAAGAGGCGGTATTTGCGCCATGTAAAAGTCGAAGTCTTCTTTGCTGCAAATGAGCGGGTTGTGGGGTAAGAAGTAACCGACAACGAGAACGTAAGGACGGTCCTGTGGATCTCTGTTGGCGATAAAGTCACAGGCTGTTTTTGTAACCGAATGGTCAAAGGCTTGGCCGCCGGTTTTTCCATAACCCGATACTTCCACGGCATAATGCGTTTGCCCATTTGTGCGGTTCAATCCTTCCCCTTGGATTTCTCGACTGAGCATGTTGCCGGTGTCACCGTGAATGCGCTTTTCAAAACCGTGAAAGGCATCGAAGGGGCCAAAGTGCATGCGCCCGCACAAGATGGTTTCATAACCTGCGGCACCAAAAGAATGGGTAAAGGTTGGGGTTTGAGGATTGAAGAAATAACTGCCACTGTTGTCGTAAATACCAATATCACTGGGATACTGGGCAGACATAAATCCGGCACGCGAAGGTGCGCACAACGGATAAGGACAGTATGTGTTCGTAAAACGCACGCCCTGTTGTGCTAAGGTATCCAAATGGGGTGTTTGTACAATAGGATTGCCCGCGCAGCCCATGGCTGAGGCGTTGTGTTGGTCAGACATGATGAGGATGATGTTGGGGCGGTTAGGCATAAGAACTTCCTATCTCACTCGAAGGCGGGAGGCTTTTGATCTATTATGAGGTGTGAACTTGAGGGGATCCATTTTCTGATGCAAGTTGGTTGATGAGCCAAGTGACCGTGTCAGAATTTCCGTTTGGATCCATACTGAGATTCTCGGGCGTTTTGGCATAAGCTGCTTGTGTGGGTGCATACGTCTGGTAGATGTGTTCTGTCAGTGCAATAACGTTGCGCCCATCAACCAAGTTTTCCAAACGAATAGGGGTGGGTGCAAGTGCCGTGGTGATGTGAGGCAAGTCGCCAGCGTTAAGGGCACCGGGGATGATGGCATCGTGGGGTGCATAACAAAAGACGTCATTGAGCAAAGACAAAAAGCTTGTGAATGTGCCGCTTGCTACCACCGCTTTTATCTGAGGCTCGAAGAGGGCGCACAAGAGTGCCAATGATCCGCCCAAGGATTCGACTTGGTGTGGCTGCGGTTCTTCATTGATGAGCGGGTTTTGAAAGCTAAGCCCGTTGGGGGTGGCCAGGCTGTCACCCCAGATGGAAATATGTGTAAAACGTGTTTGGAGATGTGCGAAGATGGTGCGCAAATCATAAAGTTGTGACCCGAGCATGGTCTGGCCAAACATCCATTCATTTGCCGAATGAGATGAGGCTGCACTGCGAAAACCTCGGCCCCCCTCCGGCGCAGTTTCCCCTGTCCCACGCAGATCGGGTAGGCAGATCGCGATGCCACTGTTTAGGAGTGTGACGTACTCTTTTGCGCGCGCGGAGAGTAAGGCTTGTTTAC
Organism: Candidatus Latescibacterota bacterium; assembly: GCA_047619225.1. Lineage (GTDB taxonomy): Bacteria > Latescibacterota > UBA2968 > UBA2968 > UBA2968 > JABIFK01. The sequence goes on along the minus strand of JBLHJX010000118.1, from coordinate 2,097 downwards.
CTGATTGGGCAATGGCGATAATCAGGTGGTCGGGTTTTAGGTTTTGAGGAGTGAGGATGACGAGGGGGAGTTTGATCAATGCATCTACGGTGAGAACGATGCGTTCGATTTGGATGCCGTTTGCCGTTTCTGTTTTGTGGGACTGAATCTCAGGCGTTTCGGGATCGATTTTTCCAAGGAGGTTACTCCAGGCTTCCTGTAGGGTTTTTCGTTGGGGTTGGATCTGTTGTGATCGTTCGAGGCCAATCTGGTATAGTATTTTGTGGACGGGTTGGGCATTGTGCTGTTGTCTGAATTCTGAGGTGAGGCTTTGGATTTGTTCGTCGGCGAAGCGTTCTTGCACTTCTTGTTTGGGGGGGGCGATGTCATACCAGCGTTCCAATGCACCATAGATACGCTGGCGGTGGGGCACGCCGATGTTATTGCAGTGGGATGCTTGCGGCGGGCGCCCTTGTAGGAGACCAAAACCTTTTGCGTGGTCAAGGTTGTCAACGGCGTCATACCAGCCGTAGATTTTTTGGAGGCGTTGCCAAACAGGATCACGATCTTGATCCCATTCAAATTCGTGGGCGTAGATGAGTTTGCGTGGGGCAATGGACCCGACAATGAGCCAGGGTAAAAAACCATCTCGAGCACTCAGGCGTAAGTTGCGCGTGCTTTCCCATCCTGCGCTGCCGAGGTAGTTGAAGGTGTGCGCGACATCTTCTGGCATCGGATAGGGTGTTTCGGGTTGCGGGCCACCAAAGTTGAAGGGCACGGCACAGGTGATGCGTGTATCCAGTGCTGCGGCAACGGCGCATGGATCGCCACCCCCTGCGACAGAACCCATGATGATGATTTTATTGGGGTCGATGTTTTGTTTTGAGAGTAAGAGATCCACACTCCGGTGGATATCCCAAACCATCCAGCCCATGAGGCTGTCGCCGATGGTGTGCAGGTGATGGCTTGTGATGGATCGAAACCAGTAGTCCTGGCGAGGTGCAAATGCATGGTCGCGACGGTCGCCATAACAAAATTGATCGATGACCAAAACAAAGCATCCAAGTCGTGCCCACAAGATGCCCATGTCTTGTAGTTCACCTTGTGTTTTGGGGTTGTGATGGCTGTGGATGAGGATAATGCCGGGCATTTTGTCGCGTAAAGGATTGGGGCAATAGAGGTTGGCTGAGACGTAAATGCCAGGCCGACTCTCAAAGACGAGGTTTTGGATGTGATATCCTTCGCCTTCGAGGGTTCCTGTGGTGTGGACATTCAGTGCGTTTGGTGGTGTGGGAAATGCGCCAAGTGAAGTTCGCAGGGCGTCGATGCGTGGGTGCACAAAAGCTTCCCAGTCGGAGCGATTGTTAATTGCAGACCAGCAGTCTATATCTTCGCGATTGACTTTCTCTCTACGAGCCCGAATATGTCGCTGGAGTATCTCTGTAGGGGCTGTGTCAGTGTCCATCAGATTCGTGTCGATGTTTTGCAGTTGAGATATATCGATGTTAGACATTGTTTTTTATCCATCCAAAGGGATTAGTGAATGCCATCCCCTATCGGTATAGAAATGAACAGGTGGGCTATGCCCCGACAATATATGGGTGGGCGTGTCCTGTGTAGGCACGTTTCCCACGGACGAGGATTTTTTCGGGATCGTCTTTGAGCACATCATGTGAGTCGTGAGATCGATAACCCAGGGTCATGCTGCGTCTGGACCCATCGCTGAAATTGGTGTCTGAGCCGTGGAAGCAGCAGTCGTTGAAGAGGAGCACGCCGCCTTTGGGCATAGGCATTGGAACGGATCGATAATAATTCTCAGAATCGTCAAAAACGTCGCGCTGTTTCTGTGGCCGCCGTTCTTTGCGAAAGGGCCGGTTGTGACTGCCAGGCACAATGCGAATGCAGCCGTTGTGCATAGTGGCTTCTTCTAAATAGATGAGTCCTGTAATGAGGACAGGTTCATAGGGCTGTTCGCCGCTGTGCCAGGGGATAGGGTAAGACCCTGGAGGACGTACCATAATGTGGTTGTGTTTGTTGGTGAGTAATTCAATGTTGGGGCCCAAAATGCCTTCGAGCGCGTCGAGGATGATGGGGTGTGAGCCGGCTTCGAGGTAGGCT
>JBLHJX010000117.1:0-15648 GCA_047619225.1 Candidatus Latescibacterota bacterium | reverse complement strand
GTGACCGTATCAGTTACGCCCCTAAAAACACGTTCCCTGCCTGAAGGATCGGTTACAAACAACAAGTCAGGCGGTGACAATACAACATCAACGGGTACGCTGGCAAAACTGGCATTATTTGTTTCATCGGTCTCCGTCTCAATATTGCTGGCATCTGCCACAGCAACCAATCGATATGTTCCAATAGCCTGCCCCGAAGGAATTGTAATTGTAAATGAGACTGACTTCCGATCTCCTGGATTTAAGATGTCTGTTATGGTCACATTCCCCACACGCACATCATCCCCATTCCCTACAGAATCATCAGAAGAAAAAAACAAAGACACCTGGAACGCACCCGTCGTTATACCATCGCCCAGATTGACAACATCAAGGTTTACCGGATAGACATTGCTACGCTCAACAGGTGTACTTGTAAATACGTTTTCAATAACAATATCAGGTTGGGATGGTACAACTGATACAGCCGATCCAATGAGAGAATTGTTGTTTTCACTTAACTCAGATACAAAACCAACCTCGTCTACCACAGCAATCCACTGATAAGATCGATAGGCTTGTAAGGCGGGTATTGTAACAGGTATCACCACTGTGCGAGTCGAATCAACATCCAGTACCGCACTGACAGCAACATCTCCTACACGTACGTCATCATTATTGCCGACGATCAAATCTTCACTTAAAAACACAACCACATCAAAATCACTGGTATTTGCACCCGTTCCCTGATTCTTGACCTGTGTGGTCACCGTATACGCCCCACGACGAAAAACCCCATTGGGCCCGGTGGGCGGAGCCGACACAATGAGATCGGCCAACTTTTCGACCACCAGAGTCGTGTTGCCAACACCCACATTATTCAGCTCGTCAGACTCAATTTCCGTGCCACCCACATCAACGACAGCCAACCATTGAAAACTTCCCAAAGCATGGGATTGTGGTATAACCACCGAAAGCTGCAGCGTTCGAGTCGAATTCTCAAAAATCTTATCGCTAATCGTCGAGCGGCCCACTTCTACATCGGTGCTGTCACGCAAACTGTCGGCACTTAAAAACAGGGCTACTTCAAAAGTATTTTGCGTTGGCCCAGCGCCTTGATTCTGAAAATCGAGCGTGACTGTATAATTTGCATTCAAATTAACTTCGGTAACACCTGAAGGGCCAGATAGGATAAACAAATCTGAAGGTGGAGCGACAACTTGCACCACATTACCGACACCCAAATTGTTCGTTTCATCGCTTTCAGTTACAGATCCCGAAGCATCTACTTGAGCGAGCCACTGATAGGTCCCCAACGCGAGCAAAGCAGGCACTTTTACCGGAATTTTGACACTTACCGAGTCATTGGGTGCGATTGGGATCGAAAGCGCTTCCGTACCTGCCGAACGATCGCTCACATCTACTAGCGCATCGACACTGAGATACACCAAAATATCAAAGGCTGTTTTAAGCGTATCAGCCCCAATATTCTTCACAGTCACAGTAACGGTATCACTTTGAGACCGAATCACCTGTGCTGGCCCCGTTGGGCCCTGAGAGAGGATCAAGTCTGGCTCGGGCAAAGATTGCCCATGTGCCCAACTTGGAAAGCCCACACTGACAAAAGTTGCAATAAAAACAATAATCCAGAACCGTTTCGGCATAGTATCCTCGGTACAACACGCACCGCCAAATATAGAAATACACAAGCGACGTATTGATCGTATTTTTGTAAAATAAAAATGGGGAAATAAAGGGAATAGGTATCTTGGCTTGTGCATACCTAGTCGAAGGGGTACGACCATGTAAAGCACTGAGAATGGGGCTCTCAAAACGACAAATATGCCAGATAATAAATATTATAAGCCTTTGTTTTTTTTAAGTCAAGAGCCACACTTAGCACAGTGGGTATGTTGACATCATTCCCCCACCCACCTATATTGGTTGTTGCTCAAAAAACCTACTGACACCTCTTAACAATCGAATAAACAGTGCCTATAGTTGCCATATCTCGTTCTGAAAGAACCAGGTTCATTCTCGTGACGCTGGCTTTTATGTGTGTCACCTCGGCAGCACTCGTTGCCAGAACAACCGCCGACACACTCTTTTTAGGCCGGTTCGGTTACGAATATTTATCCTATATGTTTATTGGCACTGCATTCGTTGTCGGTAGCATAGCCTTTGTCTACAGCACCCTCATTGGACGCTTGCCAATCGTTCGTCTCATTGGGCTGAGCATTGGCTTTCTTATTGCCATACTCATCCTGCTGCGTATAGGCCTGATGTATTCGTGGGACAGTGTGACCATTGCTGCCTATTTTGCGGGCGATCTTGTTGTGCATGTCCCCATGATGCTCTTTTGGAGCTTTGCGATGCTCCTATTTGATCCCCGCCAAGCCAAACGCCTCTTTGGATTTATTGGTGCGGGAGGGACACTGGGTTGCATTCTGGTTGGATTTATTATAAAACCCTTATCTGTACAATTTGGGATACCCGCACTGATCCTACTCATTGTGGCCCTACTTGCAAGTTTCCTACTGCTTGTCGTGTGGTTATCTCGACTTGAATCACACCGACTCCCTGCCGCAAATACAATGCGTAAGACGCATTCGCAATTCCAACAATATATCCAACACTTCAAAACCCCTCAGATCAGATATCTCATCATCCTCGTTTTTGTAGCCAATGTGGGCCTGGCTCTCATCGACTATCAATTTAAAGCGGGTGCCCGCAGGGCATATGCCCCCCATGAACTCGCTGGTTTCTTTGGGAATTTTTATGCCCTCACCAGTGTGATCGCGCTCGTAATCCAACTCTTTTTGGTCCACCGCATCCTCAACAAAGGCGGGATCAAATTAGGTTTATCCCTCTTGCCCCTCGGCATTCTTATGGGTTGTATCGGAATACTTGTAACGGCAGAATTTTCTTGGATTTTAATCACAAAGACTGTGGTTCAAATTTTCTTGTTCACGATCGACGTTGCCGCCATCCAAATGCTTTATCTGGGCATTCCTATCGCCTCACGCAATCAAGCGCGCGCCTTTGCCGATGGCATCACCAAACCCATTGCCATTGCCACGGCCGGAGTCAGCCTCATTGGCCTCGCTCACTTCGTGCCCCTTCATTTACTGGCAATTGGGGGCGTGGTTCTGTCAATCTGTTGGCTCCTCTTGGTATATACCAACAGCCAAGCTTATGTTTCGGCCCTTATCGATTCTTTAGGGTCCAAAAGATTCGACTTATCAACCGAAACGGCTTACCTCCAAGACAACACCATTGCAACATACGTACGCAACACCCTACAAACTGCTCAAGAGGCCGAAATTTTCTATCTGCTGAGCATCACCGATGAGATCTCAGAAATCGACTGGACACCTGAATACCGGAAGCTGATACAAACGGATACCCTCGAAATAAAACTTCAGGCCCTTCGGTACCTCCAATCTCACGGCGATGAAACCGATTTGGACACACTCATCACTTTCTTAGACCACCCAAACCCACAAGTACGCTGTGGGACCATCCGGGCATTGTCCTCATTAGGTGACCAAGAAACAATTGTAGATATTGAACCCCATTTGCAGGATCCGATCGCTATCGTGCGGGCTGCAGCCATTGCAAGTTTGGTAAATACCGGCGACCTGGATCAACTCATTGATGCGGGCATCGCCCTAAGAGACCTCTTAAACTCCCCAAAACCCCCAAGCCGCGTCGCAGCTGCACAGGCCCTTGCAGACATTAAAGATTCCCTCCTCCACAGATCTCTCATTGGCTTATTGCAAGACCCCGATCCTTCGGTTCAAAAAGCCGCACTAGAAGCTTGCCGGATACATCCCGACACAAAATTGCTTCCCATTTTGATGCCCTTGTTGTCTAACCCAGAGGTGGGGCATCTGGCCGCTGATATTTTGGCCAGTTTCGGACGCCCTGCGCTCAACCACCTTGTGCCTTATCTCACGCCCAGTAACGAAGACGGCGCATTTTCTGGGGCCGATATGATTCCCGCCATTTTGGTTGAGATTGGTGACGTGTCTACCCTACCGACGTTGCTAAACGCAGCGAATACAGCTGACCACCTCCTGCGCAATAAATGCTTACAGGCCTACGCAAAACTTCTTAAAAAAGCCACGTCTACGAAGCCCTACACAAAAGACATCTTTAAACAAATACAGACAGAAATGACGTTCGCTACGCATCGTCAAAACCAAATCGATAGCATCGATGCAGCCCCCAGTATCGCGCTGCTATGCGACGCACTGCAGGATATTTGCCAGCTACACCTGAAGAATGCTTTCGCCCTTATAGATGTTCTATTGCCCCGGGTTGACACAATGGCCATATTGGAAACATTGCTGCGCAATGAAACAGCACAAAACAACGCCCTCGAAATTTTGGACAATGTCCTCCCCAAACAAGTGAAACAAAATGTGATCGGTTTCTTTGAAACCTTACCATCTCACACCAAGAAAATGCGCCCTCTTCAAGTCAACTCACTCTTATCGGCAGAACACGACCCTTGGATTCTCTGTGGTACACTCATTGCAGCTGTTAGCAACCAACACCTCATAGATGAACCACACCTCATTGAATGCCTTTCTCACCCCCACCCGGCGGTGAGAGAGACAACACTTTATGCATTGCATGAACAAGGCAACACACACATATTGAGGACCCAATGCCAAGACCTCAAAAATGATCCTGACGCAACAGTGAGAAACCTTGCAAATAATTATTTAGATGGTTTGCAAGACACACCAGACCCGCAACATTAATCACAAGCGTTATCTATTATGATCCTCGTACAAAAAATCCTTTTCCTAAAAAATGTCCCGCTGTTTTCAAGCATGCCACCGGGCGAGTTGAGCCACTTGGCCAAGATCGCTGAGGAAATGATATTTGATACAGGCGAGACCATCATCACGCAAGGTGAACTCGGAGAAAGTTTGTACCTCATCATTGAAGGAACCGTTTCTGTCGAACAAAATGGCAAGCGGGTTGCCAAACTCAACGAGAGTGATTATTTTGGCGAAATGAGCATCTTGGATGGTGAGCCTCGTTCAGCGGACGTCAAAGCGATCACGGATTGCCTTCTTTTATGCATCAACAAAGATGACTTCCATGTCATTTTAGCCCGCCACCACGAAGTATCCCTCAATATTATAAGAACCCTAACCCACCGGTTGCGGTAGGCAGCTCCCCCTCCAACAGGACAAGCATAGTGCGCCAAACCAGACAGCAACATCTGGTTTGGATCTCGAAAAACAACACACATTGAACCCCATCACATAAGAGTACACGCAAAAGCCCTCGACATGATCTGTCGAGGGCTTTTGCATTTTAAAGACCTACTGTTTACATCTATCCGAGCAAGTTCAAAGCTTGCTGGCGATTGACGTTTTGCTGTGCCAATACCGAAATACTCGCCTGTGTTCGAATCCGACTGCTGACCAACAGGGTAGCTTCCAAAGCAATATCCGCATCGCGAATTGTGGACTCAGAGGCCTGCACATTAACCAAAGCTTGTTCGTTTGATCGAATTGCAAAACCCAATCGGTTTTGCAACACGCCAATATCGCTACGTTGCACAGAAACTTGCGCAATGGCATTGTCTATGGCTGATAATGTCTGCTGTGCACTGTTTTGCGAAACAACAGATTGACTGCTCAAATTGAGTTCTGGCCCACTTGCTTGAAGTGCTGTGATATCAATTTCGACTTGATTGCCATCGCTGGGATTGGGTCCAATCTGGAAGGACTCGGAACCACTTGGCGCGGATTGTGCCAAACGATCTACCTCTGCGGTCAACTGCGAAAACTCTGTTTGAATACTTGATCTGTTGGCATCTGTTAACCCAGCACTGGATGCTTGCACAGACAATTCGCGCAGCCGGCCCAAAATGGAATTCGTCTGCTGCAATGTTCCCTCGGCCACCTGCGTTTGATTTATCGCCATTTCAGAATTGCGAATAGCCTGTGCAAAACCCGAAACATCACCACGCAAACCTTCACCAACAGATAAACCCGCCGCATCGTCTGCCGCTTGTTGTATTCGTAAGCCGGAAGCAAGCTTTGAAATTCGAGCAGACAATTCGCGGTTATTCACCTTCAAAGATTGCTGAAGGCCAACATGAATACGATCCGAGTTAAACCGAATGGGCATAGGAACCGTCCAAGTAAAAAGGCTTAATCATTAGGGGACAGAGATCGGAAACCAGACAAAACGTTGCTTAATCACCACACCCGTGTAAAAAAAAGACAGTTTGGCGTGTGTTACATGCACAAAGATAATGACAAAACTGGCAAAATCAACTGATAAAACGTTATAACTTACCATAAGAACTTAAGGTACAATACTTGCTTTTTGTTTAGAATAGTAATTCCGTTTTAAAAAAAAAGTTTCAACCCTCACACAGGAGACCGTTATGAAACCTAATTTTCTTCTTTTCACCCTCCTTGCCCTAAGTCTCTCTTTTGTTGCTACAACGTCTGCGAAAAAGCTGAAGGCAAACCTTGAGCCGCAAATTTCAGGTGCCATCAACTTGGGCAACAGCGTGATAACAGTGAGTAACAAAGGCACCATTGGTGTTTACACACCCACGGGCAATATGATCGTTAACACAGATTCCACGCGTATCCTCGAGAACGGCCCCACAGACATCTACATTGCGCCAGAACTCCTCAATGGTGCTGGCACCCCCATGTTTGGCCAAAACCGCCCCCTATCCCCATTTGACCCAACCTATGGCATCGGTCAAAACCAAATGTTCAACCGCCTCAGCACTTATTTTTCCACAGCAAGTGGTGGATTTGGATTCCGCATTGTGTTTGATCGGCGCATTTCTAAAAATTTGCGCGCCGTGGTTGCGCCAGAATTTTTGACCTATTCCTATCTGCGCTCTGCGCGGATCCTTGGTGATCAAATGCCCAGTAATACGACCCGCATCACCCTCTTCTCGCTCCCCGTTGGTCTCCAACACCAAATATCCCGTAAAGGTCGCGTGGTGCCGCATATAGGTTTTGGCGTAGGCCCAATGATTCGTTTTGATCACAAAGCCGCTCGCCCTGGATATTATCCAAGCAGCGGTGGGTTTGGTATCAATGGTCAGTTTGATCGAAACGTTGTGGGTTTTGATGTGCCTCTCTTTACAGAGGATTATCCAGAGATGTCACTGACACTCGGTGGGCATATCGCTGCAGGGATTGGTGTAAAGTTGGGGACCAAGAAAGATCTGGGGTTCTCCATTGAAAGCCGTTATACGCTGGCAAAGTTTATTGATAATTTTGGTTCCCCCGGTGACTTCAGTGGCTTTTCTTTGGGCATTGGATTTGGCAAACACTTCTAACCGTCTAAGCGCACGTTTTCCATACACAATAGTTGCATAACTATATTGCCTACCAGCAGACATAGAAACAGCCCGACGCATCAATAACCAAAAGATGAATCGGGCTGCTTTTTATTCAAATCAATTGAGACTATTTATCACCGGGCTTGCGATAGTTTGCCGCATAACCATCACCTTCGGGATCATACGACACGCGAACCTGACCGTCTACAATACCCAACCGCGGGATCGTTCGATTGCGGGCATCGCGCTCAGGACCCCGCATCAGTGAAAATTGCTCCTCGGTCATATCTTCGACCATATCGCCCCACCGGTTTTTAGGATCGACAACACCGCCACCCCAGTTGGAGTTACGCGATTGATATTTGACCAATACCCCTCGGCGCGGAACCGGGTTTTTCCAAGCCAGTGCACCATGGGTACACCCGCCATCCATAAAGAACAACACATCCCCAGCTTTCATCGCAGGTTGCGCCACCAACCCCATGGTATCGTCACACGTGCGAACACCAGGAGGCATTGAATATTGCGTTTTATGGCTGCCAGGAACGGCAGCAAAACCACCCAAACCTGGTTCCACGTCGCGCAACTGCCACGTGATAGTGATCGTTTCGGCATAACTGCGTCCATTCTTGAAATAGTATCCTCGCGAAGGACTCATCGGCTCATTGCCATCGTGCAAAGAATGCCCCGACGTCCCCTCTACCGCACAAAACACGGTCGCCCCGCCCGTGCGATAGCCACTCCCTTTCATCCAATTCAATCTTGCAACGACGGATGGATGTGCAATCATGTTTCGAAACGGCTCGTTATAGGGATCTGGCAAATCCAACAGCCCCGACAACAAGGGGCGGCCTGTGCCAGCCTGACTTGCCGACCCTCGTGCCAATTCTGAACCCACGACCACTCGGTCTTGAAATTTATCCACGGCCTCATTGGCCTTTTTTAACCATTCCTCGTCCATCACCCCCGGAATCACCAAATACCCATTCAGATCCCAAAAGTAAAACTCTTTCTCATCGATACCCGAATTTGGGTCGCGCACATAAAAAGACGGGTGAATCACATCTGAACTTTCGGCCACCCACGTTTTTTGTCCATCGGTATTTAACATCGGCGGGGGATTGGCGTTGGCATATCCTGGACTATTCAATACAGCACTTTGCTCTGGGGGTGCATCATTTGCCCACTCGGGCAAATAATCCTCCTCAGCTACAGAACCAGGCCCATTTGACTGAATCGCTGCGCGCCCTGCATACCAGTAGGTCAACAATCGTTTGGGTTCACTTTTCCAGGGCAAAACGCCCTGCAAAGTGGTCTCTGCCAAAAGAAACAAATCACCAGCCCTAAGCACAGGTTGCTTCACCAAACCCATGTCATCTTTCAAAGTAGTCAAATCAATGGGTGTTTCTACATTGCTCTTATGACTGGCTTGCACCACATGCAAGCCGCCATCATCCGCATTTACATCTTCTAAAACCCAGACCGCTTTTATACCTTGGCAAGACCGACGGTTCTTTTGAATATAATAGGCACGCGCAGGATCACGCGGTTCATCACCACCTGACAAGGCCACTTTTGCCTCGCCCTCGCGAGAACCCAACAACCGAGGTGCCTGATCCAAACGAAATCCGTGTCCGATCAACTGATTCAAATACCACACCAATTGTGGATTCACCAGCAAATTGCGAAACAATTCCCGGTGGGATTTCTCCCAGCCTAACATCCCTTCGGTTTCTCCAACAACATCCAGAACATCGTTCAAAGCTGCCACTTCGCCCTTATTTAAAACCCCAGGAATATGCAAATACCCTGCAACATCAAAAGCGTAGTTCTCCTCATTACTCATTTCTTCTCGATCCATCATTCCCTCCCAATGAGTTGTATCTTCTGCACCATAAACAGACAACTTAAGCCCCTTACATTATGACGCAGAGGATCGTTTATGACTCAAAAGCCATTCAAAAACTTCAGGATTATCATAGGTCTCAGTCCACGCGTCATGCCCTGCATCAGGATAGACCGTGAGTTTCACATCTCCTTCAAACTTTTTCATGAGATTGACCAATCGCTCTGATTCGTCAAACGGAACGGTCGCATCTTTGGCCCCATGAAAAACCCAGGTAGGAATTTTGGCCTGCGCGATCCGCCTGGCGTGTTGACGGGTTCCCCCACCACAGATGGGAGCAATCGCGGCAAAACGGTCGGCGTAATCACCCGCCAATGCCCAAGTGCCATACCCCCCCATACTCAACCCCGTCACATAAATGCGGTCTTCGTCAATGGCATGGGTTTCCACAATTTCATCAACCAATGCCATCAAGGCGTCTGGCTTCCACCAACTCTCTTCAGGGCATTGTGGAGACACCAAAACAAAAGGAAACGCCTGCCCACCATCTACTAACTTGGGTGGCCCATGCTTACCCAACTTGCCCAAGTCATTGCCCCGCTCGCCAGCACCGTGTAAAAAGAGCACCAAGGGCAAAGGGGTCCCCTCACTATAATCGTCAGGCAGATAGAGCAAATAGTTTAACTGGAAAATCTGGGATATCTCCTTCTGAAACAATTCCGCGGTTTGCCGTCCCATAACACCTCCGTTTTATAAGTCTTCTTGGCTTGGATTACGAGGCAAGTCTAAAAAATCATCCCATTACTTTATCATGCACCAACCAACGCAACTACTGTCTGCATCACCATCTCACCCAAATAAAGAAATCCATTGACGAAATTTGAAATTCACTCTATTCTTGCACGTTGCAACATTACCCAGATCGAAACGACACATATTCGCAATAGGAATCTTAACACTATGGACAAACCCATCAAAATGGCCGTCATCGGCGTTGGCCGAATCGGTGTTTTTCATGCCAAACACGTTCAAGAACTCGCTCGCGAGACGGGCAAATGTGATCTCGTTGCCGTTGTAGACACCTACAGCGACACGGCCCAACGTGTTGCGAAGGAACTACAAACCGATCAAGAAACCAAAATCCACGCATACAACTCCGTGGAAGATCTCGCCAAGGCGAACATCATCGACGGGGCATTCATTGCCTCGCGCACAGATGCTCACGAACCCGATGCACGCACGTTGATCGACGCAGGTTGTCGGATACTCCTTGAAAAACCCCTGACACATTCTCTCGAATCGGCAAAAGACTTTGTCGAATATCTCAATGCCGATGAAACCCGCAGCCAAGCCCTGATGCAAGCTTTCATGCGCCGATTTGATGCACCCTTAGCCAAAGTCAAAGAACTGCTCGATCAAAACCTCATTGGCAACATTTTCAAAATCACATCCATCCTCGAAGACCCAGCTCCTCCACCCGTGGGCTACAGCAGCCCAGGCCTGCTCACCGATATGTCCGTACACAATTGTGATGAAATTCTTTGGCTCTTAAATGGTCTGTTGCCTGAATATGCCGCAGCGTTTGGATCCAACCTACACAATACCTTTGTCAGCACAGTTGTTGAAGATTATGATGATGCTTTTTTGCAAATGTGGTTCCCTGGAAAACTGGTCGGTCAAGTAATTGTAAGCCGAAACCACGTTGCCGGATACCGCAACGAATCATGGGTCTTTGGTGATAAGGGCGTGATACATGTGGGCAACTTCCAAGAAAACCCACTCAGCGTCACAGTTGAGGCCTATTCCCCTGACGGCATCATAAGTCAAGAGACATTTGCGCTACGTGATTATGGTGACGACGTGCCCGTGTTTATCAAACGCTTTGGTGAAGCCTATAAAAACGAACTCGATTATTTCCTGGACCAATGTCTCAACAATGCGCCCTTTAACGTCACGCACGAAGATGGCCTAAATGCAATGCGTGTTGCCCTTGCGGGTGCTGCGGCCATTCGTCCTAAAGAAGACACGCTCAAGATTGAATATTAAAACAAGGGCGAATCAACACAACAGCCGCACCACTAACAAGTAACATCCTTTCCATCGCTACCATAAACGGCCAAACGTTCATCCGGGGCGATGGTCTCGACGCTTCCTGGTACATAATGCAATTGGAGTGCGCGCCTGCGTTTGTCGGATCGGTTTGCAGGAGAACCATGGTGCAATCGACCGTGCCATAACAACACACCACCAGGTTCCAGTGGCACGGCTACAATCCGATCACGTGCAATATCTGTATCACAAATCTGCCAATCACGCCGATTAAAATGCACAACTGGCCCATCCTGCTGACTGGCAGGAATCACATGCATACACCCATTTTCTGGCGTCGCGTTATCCAAGGCCACCCACGCGCTCACAATGCAGGTGTCCATAGGTAAATTGAAATAGGCATGATCCTGATGCCAAGGTTTCTCACGCCCAATACCCGGTGGTTTCAGCATCGCTTGGTTGGCAAAGAGTTTGGGTGGCTCTCCCATAATACGCGTCAAAACACCCACCAACCTCGAACAAATCGTCTTGCTCGACTAACCAAGATCCACGCGTATATTGCCATTGTGGTGCGATTCTAAAATTCCTAACATAACCTGCAACGTCTTGCGCGCTTCCTCGGGTGGTGAGATCAAAGTGCCACCATTATCCAACACATCCACCAACTCAGCCACGGCGCCACTCTGCTTGGTATACATGAAGTGATTCGGTACAAGTGCCGCTTGGGACCACCACCGAGATGAAGGTTGTGGCGTGATCAGTTCGCTCTTTTGGTCCGAAATTTCAATGCGGCCGTTTTCGCATGTCAGTGAAAATTTAGACCCTGGAAATTCCGTTTTATAAAAATTGATAAACGCACGCACACCATTGTCAAAACGTATATATGCCGAAGTATATGGGTCTGTCGCTGGGTCGTGCCCGCCATCACCTTTATACTCTGTAAAATGCTCGAAACCATCCTCCAAATCGCCCATCACCCAGGAGGGTTTGCCGCCTGCAAAAAAACAAACCATATCAATCAAATGCGTACCATTGCGAAACATCATGGCACGAGAACTAAACATCTCGCATACAATCGTTCGCAATGGACCAATCTCCCCGGACCGAATCATTTCTCTTGCTTGCAAATAGCTGGGGTACCACCGTCGCGAATGTTCTATTGAAAGCAACACATTGTTCTTTTGAGCAGCAGCAATCATCGCATCGGCGTCTTCCAGCACGGTAGAGATTGGTTTTTCGCACAGAATGGCACGTGCAGAACTTTCTGCGGCAGCAACAGTAACCTCTCGATGAAAATGATCTGGTGTCACCACACTCACAATGTCGGGCTTCTCCTTGTCCAGCATATCCTGATAACTTGTATACGTTTGCACATTGGGCCAAACATCTCCCCATCTTTTGCAAAATGCATCCAACGCATCTTGCTGCAAATCACAAACGCCCACCACTTCAGTTTGAGGGTGACTGTGATATGCCGATGCGTGGGAATTTGGCATAGCGCCGTAAACAGGGTCCGATGACTCAGGTGGCCTTGCCGCGCCAATCCCTGTCAACCCAACAATAACCGCTTTGTATTGCTTTTTCATTTGGCGCCTTTCCATTTACGCAACTGCCTTCGCCACACTTTGTCCACTTCATCGCGAATGGTCTGCACATCTTTCCACCGATCTGGGAAAACAGATAAGAAGTATCCCGGTGGCCCTTGCTCAGGACATACAAACATCTCTCGCCCAGAGTCCGCAGCCTGAAGCCATGTCTCGATCACCTTCTCAGCAAAAGGCAACCAGTCCAAAAATTCGGGGGTAAGCCCACCCTTGCCATTGCAAGCTGGGATTTGTGCATGGTGACCATTAAATGGGCGAAAATGAAACTGTTGTGCCAACTGAATCAAATCGATGCGTTCGGCCAAACGCGGCCAATAATTTGCGGGTGCCAAGTGTTTGATCACCGCCGGGTGAGAAAAATCGAACGTCATCTTTAACAATTTCTTCTCTGCCTTTTCATATCCGGCAGCCAGTGCATAGGCTTTCTCAGGCGTTTCAGTACAGGTATCTCGATGTACTTCAATGGCCACATCCATCTCCAACTCACTCGCCACATCCATCACCCGACGCGCCAATGACACAGCACGCTTGGTGGGTGTATCGTGATCCAACATCTGCACATTGACACATCGCGCGCCAGCAGCTTGAATGGCCTTCAGCTTAGGTTTGACATCTTTCGCCAATCCCATATCTACGGTTGCGGCAAAGACCAAGCCATGTTTTGCCACCAACTCCGGTGTAACCGCAGGCACCCGCCCCAAAAAACCATCAAAACCCGCCTTCTTGATACGCGCCAATTTCTCGTCAACTGTCCAATCACCTTTTTTGCTTCCATACCCAGTCAATGACCACAAACTCGCCATGTGGTAGATCTTTGGTTTAACTATATATTTTTGTTTCGCCATTTGAACCCTCCCCAAATCAAACCAACTGTTGTCATCGAATTCCCGTTACAGGATCCTTCGAGCCAGCACTGTGCATTTTGCTTCGATAGGCATCACCAACCATTTGCAGGGTGGCACCCTTCACTTCTAACCCCAAATCACCAGCAACTTCGCCAATCAATCTCAAGGTCTCCACCAATACACCTTTTCGCCCTTTTTCATTCACATCATCAGACCAATAATTCACCATATTGTGGGTCAAAATGCATACGTGCTTAACGAGTACATCATCACCAACTTGCCGCCCAACTTCTTGTCTTACTGCCTTGGCAATTTCTTCTGCGGTAGCCCCCTCAAGGCGAACATCGCCCACACCCGTCCAATGATCGGTTCGCATCTGATCGCTCGTCAGCGGTACCTCGACAAAATCTAAGTCACCTTGTAATTGCCGAAATGCTCTGTGTGCAAAATGCACATCCAACTCGGCATCTTTCCAACACGCCTTAAACCGAGGAACAGATCGCCCCGGCTGGCTCACACTGCCATGGGTAAACCCCAAATCTGCTAACACACGAAACGTGTCATCATTTGCCGAAAAATTCCCCCCGCGAAACGCACGAGGCCGCTCGCCCAAGCACTGATCTACCTGCGTCAATGCCTCGGCCAAGATGGCGTGCTGTTCTTCGGCTGTGTACCCACCCAGATAATCATGTGCCTCAACATTTAAATAGTGATCTTTCCAACCCTGAGGATGCATGTGCAACCCCAACTCTGAGCCCGTTTCTTCTGCAATCTTGCGCAATAGAGCACCCTGCTCCACGGCTGTATCAGGCACAACAAAAAGCGTGGCAGGCAATTGATACTCTGACAACAAACCACAATAGCTCTGAACAGATCGCGCTGCAAATGCCCAATCGGTAGGGCCCCCTGTTGGGGAATGTTCGTTGAGGCGTTCCACATCCATTGTCATACACACATACAAAGGTTCACAACCCATCGTGCACGCCTCCCTAATCCTTAAGTGCTTGATCAAAATCTTCACACAAATCATCGCCATCTTCAATGCCAACGGCCACACGGATCAACTTGTCTGAAATGCCAGCCATCTTTTTCTGCTCGGGTGTAAGTCCTGAATGTGAGGTCTGAACAGGTCGCGTAATCAACGTCTCAACACCGCCCAAACTGGGTGCCACAACCGACAGTTTCAGTCGGGACAATACCCGGTCTGCGTCGGCAACGTTTCCCTTGACTTCAAAACTCAATACACCGCCACACCCACCAAAGAGACGACTGGCGCGTGCAAACTGTGGATGCGTCTCCAAACCAGGATAATACACCGTTTCAACTCTGGGGTGGGCTTGTAAAAAATGGGCCAAGCGCAAGGCATTTTCATTCTGTTGCCTCACACGCAGAACCAAAGTCTTCATACCTCGGTGCAACAAAAAACAGGCGTGAGGATCTAAGGAAGCACCCAAATGATTCAACCGATGGGTCACACGTTCTATTATTTCTTTGCTGCCAACGATGCCCCCAGCAACAATATCTGAATGTCCATTTAAATATTTCGTGCAACTGTGCAACACCACATCAAAACCAATATCCAAAGGTCGAAAGTTTACAGGGGAAGCAAACGTATTGTCAATAATCGCCAGCAACTTGTGTTTCTTTGCAAAAGCAACAACGGCCTCTAGATCTGCGACCTCTAATAAAGGATTGCTCATCGGTTCAACATAAATGGCACGGGTCTGGGGCCTTAACAAGGCCTCCCAGGAATCTGGATCGTTGCCCGCAAAAAAATCCACATCGATGCCAAAATCGACCGCATCATTCGTGAGAAAAGTTACAGTACCGCCATACAGACAGTTTTGTGCCAACAAATGGTCACCGTTGCGTAACACAGTGAGCAACAATGTCGTAACAGCAGCCATGCCCGAAGCAGTGACAAGGGCCGCTTCTCCCCCTTCAAGGACCGCCAACTTTTTGTGCAAAACTTCGTGGTTT
>JBLHJX010000116.1:0-15735 GCA_047619225.1 Candidatus Latescibacterota bacterium | reverse complement strand
TATCTGGCTCTGGGTGCCCTATCGCCCGCGCTGGACTTTTGAACGTAGGCGCGCCGTCGATATGATTCGTTTTGCATTGCCCTTATCGGCATCGGGGCTGTTGAGTTATTGGTACTGGCGCATCGATGATTTTTGGGTTGGGAAATTGTTGGGAGATGATCAACTCGGTTATTACTGGATGGCCTTCACAATTCCACATACCATTCTGGGATATGTTGAAAACCTCGACAGGGTAACCTATCCAGCCTTTGCCAAAGCCGAAAATGACGCGCAAATAATACGTGGTTTTGCACTGGTTACTCGGTTTTCTGCAATCATCCTATTTTTCCCCGCCATTGCCAGCTTACTTTGGGCAGAACCCATCATCACAATGCTCTTTGGCGACAAATGGTTGCCTGCCATTGTCCCTTTTCAGATATTTATGGGACTCATTGTTTTCCGAGGTACATTCCGGCATTGGGCAAACATTGCCATCCTCAAGGGGAAAACGAATATCTTTCTCATTGTGGTAGCGGCCTCGGCCGTTTCTGTCACAGGGCTCGTCTATTGGCTAACGCCGATATATGGTATCACGGGTGCTGCAATAGCCGTCGTTATTGCTATGATCGGCATATCTCCCATTTACTTTATATGGTTTAAACGCATTCTTGCCGTATCCTACCTGCCTGTCATTTGGAAAGCAAGCCTTGCGGCAGCCGTTTCTTTACTCGTCGGTTGGGTGCTCAGAAACTATCTTGGCATGACAGACCCCCTACTTGTGGGCTTGTCTATAGCCCTGACCGGCTCGGTTTATCTCACACTCATTTTTTTACTCGACAAAGACATTGTCAATCTCATCCGATCCCGTGTCTTTGCGCCTTTAGGAACAACCTGACCCCATGTCTTATACTGTTCAAAATGACCCAAAAATGGATCAGCAAATAGACAGCGATCTGCAAACGATACAAGAACACCTCCTCCAAGCATTCGAAGGTGTTGAAGGACTCGTTTTGGTAGGGGGCTTTGGACGAGGTGAGGGTGGTTTGATTTTGCAAGATGGGAAATACCAACCGGAGAACGACTACGACCTGGAGATGATTACAACACACCCTGTAGATGCGGAAAAATTGATCAAAACAGAACGCAGCATGGCACATGATCTCGGCGTAAGGTGGGTACACATCGAAAATCGCCAAAGGAAAAACCTGCCATCCCTGTCATTCACCCAATATGTCTACGACCTAAAATACGGGGGCCGAATCCTATATGGCCCAGAGGATTTGCTCAATGAGATCCCAAGCATGCGCAATTCTGACATGCCATTGGCTGAAGGAGAAAAGCTCCTACACACAAGGCTGTGGTGTTTCCTTGGTGCTTATACAACAGAATTTGAGCAACGCACACCGACAAGAGAAGAGTCGGTTTTTATGGCCTCTCAAATGTCTAAAGCACTGCTCGCCATTTGCGATGCCAATTTGATGCTCAGACACAACTATCAAGTGCTCTACAACAATAAAAGTAGCTATTTTCTCAAAGATGTTCCAGCAAGGGAAGAACTAAAAGACCTGGTTCGTTGGGCAACACAGTATAAACTGAGCCCAGACGAAGCTGACATACCGGCTCCATTGACACTGTATAAGTCAGTGCGCGAACATTTTCTAGAGAATCTCTTTAATTTTGCTCAGTCAGCCAGAAGGACCAAGTTCACAGATTGGATAGATTACGGCGAGGAATTCTATGGATGGGTAACGCCAAACCCCAAATTAACCAGAACCAAGCACCAAATAAAAACCCTCTTGGGGCGTGTAGGCCCTCCCACACAGTATGACGACCTGGTAAGATTAAAATTGTATATGGTTTTGGCTGGGGAAGGTGCAAATCAAACCCAATATATCGAAAAAGCCAGAGATCTCATGAATAAACACCGCAAACAACAAAATCTCCCTAACAACTGGGAGACTTTGCGTAAACACACACTCGAATTATTGGGCATCTAACATAACAGGTCAAAAATCAACTTGCGTACCAGCCGCTTCATAGGCCAGATGTAACTTTTCTCGGTCGGCCAATACGGGTATGCCTTCATAATATTTAAAATGAGCATCGCATTGGGTGCAGGTAATTTTGTCGTCTGCAAAGTTCAGATCGGCATGGCACTTTGGGCATGCCACAGACTGTTTCGGGCGATCTTCTTTGGCAGTGGCAGAAACGCGTTTCTCGGCAATTAAAATATATCCAAGCGGATTGGTTCGGTCGTTATACACACGGTCTGTATCGGTCAATACATCAGGTTTCTTTGTATACCGATAAACCAACAAACTCAAGGCGTTAAACACAAAAACCCGAATATTATTCAATTTTTGCCCGAAACTGCCATAGGTCTTAAACCCCCAATGGGTAACAATGGTATTCAAAATACAAAAAAATGCACTGCCCATTGGTATATAAGCCTTTAAGTCAAATCCGCCTTGATCCAAGATTTGTTTTAGGCCATAAATTGTCAATCGCCGATAATCATTTGGGGCTCCGTGAATCAGAAAATTAAACGGGATGGAAAGCAAAAGATGACCTCCACCGATCAAAACCCGCGCACATTCATCGATCACTTGGTTGGGTGCTTCAACATGTTCCAACACTTCGGTGCACATGACACAGTCAAATGATTGGCTTTTGAAGGGTGCTTGGTCAATGCTTCCATAATAGAAAGTTGCGCCTTTGGGGATATGCCGATGGTAATTTGAGGCAAGCCAGTTGTCTACGCCAACAAGATCATCAACGCGATCTCGAAATGGCCATGAAAGACGGAAATCACCACAGCCAAAATCGGCGGCTCTGCCTTTAATGTAAGGGGCCATTAAGAGCAAATGATCTCTTAAAAGATGGTCTATGATAAAATAGGGATTACACAGTCTTCGTTTTAAATCCCGGATTCGTCCAAACATAAAAGCAGACTCCAGTATATATATTAAAGTTCAGGATCAGGGGGGGCGCGTTTCTGTAGCCTCGGAAATATAATAATGTCTTTGCTTCCAGAGTCCAATAAGAATATTCCGCCCACTGTCTTTATTCTGCTTGATGCATTCCGTTGGGATTACCTTCAATCAGAGACAGCGCCAGTTTTGTGGCAACTCAAAAACGAGGGTATTTATGCAAAAAAATTGCGCCCAAGTTTTGGATTCTGTGAAATTGCGGAGAGTTCGACGGGTGTGCGCCCCAATGTCAGTGGCATGTTTACGCAACTTACGTTCAATAGGACTCACCATAGCCTGTTACAAGAACAATATCTCAATTTAATTGAACAAGCAGCGGGCTGGGTTGCCGCCTATGGGGGGCGTGGGAGCACACGATTAACAAACTGGTTGACAAGAGATCTCATAAAACCCTTGCTGACAGATCAAAAAGTTGACGCTTTACGATACAACATACCGTTGCAGCTATTGCCTCTCTTGACGGCTGTAGAGGCACGTCGATATACCGACCTTGACGCTTTTGACGTCGAATCTTGTTTTGATATGTTGACAAAAAACAAACGGCAAATTTATGATGATGTATATGTTATAAACAGCAAAGTAAGTGGCACCGATGAGGATCGGGTTGCAAAATTAATAGACAAAGCCAATGACCCTTTTGATCTTTTTATGATTTATCTGGGCGGTTGTGACGAACTCGGCCATGCCTTTGGACCAAATTCAAAAGAGTTGCGCCATGCGGTTTCACAACAAGATCGTTGGATCGCACAACTCATTGAAGCCTTCCCTCCTCAGTCGCGATTCTTGCTTGTTGGAGATCACGGCATGCTCCCCGTCACCGACACAATCGATATTGGCACAACCATCGATTCGGCACTACAGGGGTTCAAACACGCCAAGGATTACATCCTATTTCTGGATTCTACATTGGCCCGCGTGTGGTGGAGCAATGACCGTGCTGGCAAAGCACTGCAAGAAGCTTTTACAAACCCACCGCTCACGCAAAAAGGAACGCTCATAAACGATGCAGAAGCAGAGCAACTGGCCATTCCAAAACCTGGGGCACGCTATGGCCAGCTCATTTGGCGTGCCAACCCTGGCGTTATGATTTTTCCAGACTATTTCAATACCAAAATCCCTGTAGGTATGCATGGTTATCCAACACACCTTGACGAACAAAAAGGAATGGCCGTTCTTTGGGGACACGATATCCCATCTGGCCAAATCGATGAAGTTGAATTGATCGACATCTGCCCAACCATTTGTGACTTGTTTAACCTGCCACATCCCGAGCAAAATCAGGGACGTTCACTCTTCGATCAGATTGGTTAACTTATGGATGTCACCATAGTCATCCGAGCCCGCAACGAAGCAAGCAGCATCGGTAAAGTATTGGATGCAATTGCGACCCAATCATTTGATGGCGAAATTGAAACCATTTTGGTCGACACCGAATCAACCGATGGCACAGCTGATATCGCGCGTGATAAGCAGGCACGCGTGGTTCCCATTACACGCAACGTATTTACCTGGGGGCACGCGCTGAATCTCGGGGCAGAGGCCGGGAGTGGCCAATTCATTGTGAATCTATCGGCTCATGCCGTCCCCTCTAATGAACACTGGTTAACGCACCTCATACACCCCCTAAAAGAGGACGAGTCGGTTGCGGGCGTTTTCGGTCGACAATTGGCGATTGACAATGCCGACCCATTTGAAGCCGTCGAGTTAAAACTCTGGTTTCCCGACTGGCCTGCCCCTCGCCCCTCAACAAGCTTTTCCAATGCCAATGGAGCATTGCGACGATCTTTATGGGAAAAGTATCCCTTTGACGAAGCGGTCATGATCGGCGAAGATACAGTTTGGGCAAAACAAGTTTTACAACATGGATATCAAACCGTATACCAACCTTTAGGGCAGGTGTTTCACAACCACGACTTGGATGTGCATAGCAAAGAAAGTACAAACAGCATTTTTGTTCGTTGGTACTGGCGCAGTTATGTTGCCGCTGAATTCACAGACAACTACCGCGGGGCAGATGTACGCTATGCACTCAGTGGTTTTCGCAACTACGCCCGACGAAGTCTCACCCACTTGCACGAGGCAGGTCTTCTCGCGCAAGCGTGTAAGATACCAATCTACGAGTCTATTAGACAGTATGCATCCTGGTTGGGTGCCAGAGACTACCAACGTGGATATTTACCAAAAGGTCGCACGTGGATAGATCGTTATTTTGCCCCCCAACCACCCGTCGTTCTTCGGATACTTGGAGCACTCCTTTAAAAAATGAAAACTGATACGCCAAATGTCTGGGTTGTCATCCTTGTATGGAACGGCAAAAAATGGCTTGATGCCTGCTTGCAGTCGCTTGCCCAATGCCGGGGGGATATTGCGTACAAAGTCTTGCTCGTTGATAACGGCTCAACCGATGGCAGCTCCGAATTTGTAAGACAAGGCCATCCTGAAGTTGCCCTCATCCAAACGGGAAAAAACTTGGGATTTGCAGGTGGAAATAATGTTGGCATTGCGCATGCACTAAAAAATGATGCCGATTATATTCTACTGCTCAACCAAGACACCGTCGTCTTTGACGCGTGGATGGACCCGCTCATCGAACTTGCCAATGCGCACCCTAGATTGGGTATTCTGGGTCCTTTTCAATATGATTACGCAGGCGACATCTTTGACCGGGTATTCCAAAACCAACTCACCGCCAATACCACCTACTTTGAAGACGAAAAACAAAACAACATAGCACCTTATTATACGCTACCCCACGTCATTGGTGCTGCCATGCTCATACGCCGGGAAACGCTTGAAGCGATAGGAACATTTGATCCATACTACTTTCTCTATTACGAAGAAAAAGACCTATGTCGGCGTACCATCGCCGCAGGGTATGAAATTGCAGTCGTACCCACCAGCAAGATTGGCCACTATCATGGCCAACTCCATGCTGCAGAATTAAAAGTAACGGACGTAGATGGATATTTTCTACGCAACCGACAGGTTTTTATCCTCAAAGATCCTACACAACCATTTTGGAAAAATCTCTACATTTACATTCGTTATGGTTTACCCAATTCAATTATGCGAAAATATGACACCCCAGCTACGCCACCGACTTTGGCTAAAGCAATCTGGACACAGATCCAAATCTTGGCCAATCTACCCCGCATCTTCTTTCGCCGTCTGTGGGAATGCCGCCGCATCACACAGCAACAGAAACACGGGTTGGGACCAAAGGCTTAGCTCCTATGCCTAAATCACAAACAAACCAAACGGTCGATGTCAGCATTATCATCCCGACTTACAATCGTTCGCAATCGCTCGAACGCACGCTCCGATCTATTGCCAAGAACGAATACACACGTACCTATGACGTAACGGTTATTGACGACGGTAGCCCCGATGACACCTGTGAGATGCTTGAACATCTCCAGAAAGAAATGCCTTACCGTTTGAACTATCACACACAAGAAAACTCGGGCCCGGCTGTGGCACGCAACCTCGGTATCTCATCGACAACAGGACCTTATGTCGTTTTCCTCGATGATGACCACGAAGTTCTTGATGGCTGGCTTGATGCTTTGTGTGACCCCCTTGTTGACTCGACCATAGGTGTGGCCAACGGCAAAAATGACTCCGTCCCAGACGGTGGTTTATCTGCACGGTACGTGTGTATGCGCGATGAACGTGAAGCCGAAAAGGTTGCCACTGACAAAGAACGGTATCTCACCAGTGGCAATGCGGCTATTCGACGGGAAACACTCGAAGCAACTGGCGGATTTGACCCCAGTTACAAGGCCGTGTTCAAGGGTGTTGCACCGGGTGGAGAAGATACCGAACTGGGCATGCGTATTCGAGAAAGCGGGCTGCAAATCGTGTATCGCCCCAAAGCATTGACCAACCATTTTCGCGAAATGAAACTGTCTAAGTTCTTCAAAGAACGGTTCAATTTTGGCCGAAACCGCGTACAGTGGTTGGTTGCCGAGAACCGTCCCATGTCTTTGGGAAGCGCATTGCGCAATGCCTTACGGGCTATTATTTCTACCCTTGCAATCCCGCTGCACACACTCACATTTAGAAAAATGGGTTACTCATGGAGTGACAGCTTTGCATTTGGTACACTTGAAAAATTCGCACAGATCGTCTACGAATATGGCACCCTCTATGGGCTTGTTACAAAATGACTCGCATCCTTCGCCACCTTTTCATGGAAACACTCATTTGGCTTGCGCGCCTCACGGAACGACTGGGGCATGCGCGTATACCCGTTTTCGTTTATCATAGCATTGATGAATCGGGAACCCCCATCGCCCTCTCGCCGCCAACGTTTGAACAACACCTCAATTATCTTCGAAAACACAAATATAAGCTTCTAAGTGCGGGACAGGCGATCAAGACCATTCAAGCAAATAGCCCCACCAAATGTGCCGTACTGACCTTTGACGATGCGTATATCACGATATCGCCCTGGATAGAAAACCTGCTTGCACAAGGAGACACGGCAACCGTATTTGTACCCTCCTCTTTAATGGGGCAAAGCAACCGATGGGACAGTGCGCGAACAGACATTGCGCAAATTGACATTATGGAACCCGAGCACTTGCGATCTCTCCACAGCCAAGGCTGTGAAATCGGTGCGCACACACAGAGGCACCCCAACCTCACCCAGATTTCAACAGAGGAATTAAAAAAAGAGCTCTATGACGGCCGTCAAGAACTCCAACATCACCTTAAAATCCAACCCGACCTGATCGCATATCCTTACGGTGCCTACAACGATGTTGTCAAAGCCGAAACTAAAGAAGCTGGGTACTGTGCGGGTTTTACCACACAATTGGGATACCTCACTTCCCAGTCAGATATCCTGGCAATCCCTAGATTCCCCACAAACATCGATTTCCAACTCTTCCGATTGATCGTCCACGGTAGATACAGCTGGTATCGCAAATTACAAGATCGGATTTTCGGTTCGCGTACATAGAAAATAAGCGATCGATCCATATCCTATGAAAACACCCCATGCTTTTTAATTCGTATACATTTATGATCTTCTTCGCGATAGTGCTCATTCTATCGCGCATCATTGCCAACTGGACATATCGAAAGTTCATGCTCCTATGCCTCAGTTACCTTTTTTATGCAGCTTGGAACCCTCCATTTGTAGCCCTCCTATGGATCTCGACCATTGTCGATTGGCATGCAGCACGCAAGCTCTACGAAAGCCAAAATATCAGAAGCCGCAAATTTTACCTTTTTGTTAGCCTCTTTGTAAATATGGGCATGCTGTCCTATTTCAAATACAGCGGTTTCGTAGTCGAAAACATAAATACGGTATTTGCATCATTCGACTCCTCGCTGCATTATAATTTTGCCAGCGTTATTTTGCCAGTTGGCATATCGTTTTACACATTTCAAACCATGTCTTATACAATCGATATATATCGTGGCAAGCTGAAACCCGGGCGTTCTTTTCTTGACTATGCACTCTACGTCACATTTTTTCCTCAGTTGGTTGCTGGCCCCATTGTTCGTGCAACCGACTTTCTGCCCCAATGCGAAATACCTCGTGTCGGTACACAAAACCAAATGGGTTGGGGCCTGTGCCTCTTTGTCATTGGACTCTTCTCCAAAGTGGTCATTGCAGATTCATTGATGTCGCCCATAGTCGAACGCGTATTTGATTCTGATATTCCAGCCGGATTTCTGGCTGCTTGGACAGGAACATTCGCCTTTTCGACACAGATTTTTTGCGACTTTTTTGGCTATTCAACCTGCGCCATCGGCATAGCCTTGTGTTTGGGGTTTGCCTTGCCTGACAACTTCCGATTCCCCTACGCGGCAATAGGGTTCTCAGACTTCTGGCAAAGGTGGCACATCAGCCTCTCTACATGGCTTAAAGACTACCTCTATATTCCTATGGGTGGCAATAGAAAAGGAACGATGCGAACATATGTGAACCTGTCTGTCACAATGCTCCTTGGTGGATTGTGGCATGGTGCATCCTGGATGTTTGTCATTTGGGGTGGGCTTCACGGTCTTTATCTCATTGCCGAACGCATCCTTGTGAAAACACCTCTTGCCACCCTGAGCGTATGGACGACCACATTTGGGCGAACGCTACTTACAGTTTTCACATTCCTCCTCGTCTGCCTGACGTGGGTGTTTTTTAGAGCACCGGAGATTGAACGCGCTTTCTCATTGTGTAATGACATGCTTGACATCAAGCAGGCCGCCGCTTGCATAACCACGATGCTTCACCCGACCCATTCCATAGACTTTGCACAAAGCATTTTACTGGGCCGGTTTGATTACCTGATTGCTATAGCCTGTACGCTACTTCTACTTGGCATTCACGCCCACCTTAAAGAATCCAGTCTCGAAGCGTTTTTTGACAAACTGCCTCGCCCCGTAAGTACGGTCGCCTTGGCAACGATGGTTTATATCGTCGTCATCTCCATGACCGGGGAAGATCGTGCCTTTATCTACTTCCAATTCTGATACCCGACTGCCTGCTGCCCCCTATCATAGAGTGGGGTTTTGGGTCGTGTTACTTGTGATATTCTTTTTGAGCCTAAGCGAAATTCACTGGCGTAACGAAGGTTTTTTACCCACCATTGTAGACACAAAGCTCCTTTGGAGTGAACACCGCCACCGCGCGTACACAGAACACAACCGGAAAAAGCTCGTCATTGTTGGTACATCACGCGCACAACTGGGTATCGACCCGGTCACATTGGGTACAGATTTTACAGAATTCGACATCGTACATCTGGCCATCGACGGCGCGCTACCATTTGAGGTTATCAAAGATCTGTGCGAAGACCCTAAATTTGATGGTGTCATTCTTGCCGATGTCACAGTTCCATTCCTCTGCGTCACAGACACAATGGCAAAGCGCAAAGAATTGAACTACATTTCATATTATCACAACACGTTTCAAAGCGGTGCTGCACTTGAAAAAAGACTCAATGCCCGTGTCGGTGCATCGCTACAATCAAAGTATGCTCTATTTTCCCCAGCGCTTTCTTTCAAATCGCTGCTCTATGACAGGTTTAAACCCAAGTGGCTCTACTTTCACATGCATGCGAACCGCTTTCGACCTGCTTTTTACAACGACAGAATGTCTGCAGACGAACGTCTCAAACACCGGCAAAAACGCATCCACCAAATCACCCAGAATGAGATCGCGCAGGTAGATCCTACTCAATTTGAAAAAATCGCGAGGGAAGACCTCAGCGCGCTTTACAATACATTGCGAAAAAAAGGGGGCGCCATGGTCCTAGTTCGCATGCCAACCACAAGTGAACACTGGCAAATCGACGAGTTAACGGCACCCAAAACCCAATATTGGGATCAACTTGAAACGATATCGGGTATACCAACTGTCCATTTCAAAGACTACAATGAACTTGCGGAATTCGACTGCCCAGACACCTCACACCTAGATGCGCGAGACGTACCCGAATTCACCCGTAGATTGAGCAATATTGTCCGCCAAAAACTGAACAAAACTTTTGATATGACACACAACGGCCAAACACCATGAACATACTTTTTTCATCTACATCCTATGTCTTTTCAGACCATATACCCGGTGGTGAATACCAGGTCGCTCATGCCTTAGTATCTGGCCTTGCTGCCCGAGGGCATATCATCCATTTGATCGTGCCACAGGCAAAACTACGTGAACCCATTCCCAATGTCACCATCCATGAAATTAAGGGTTACAATTTTGTAGAACGAGAAAGTTATTTTGCCTATCGCTGGAATTGGTGGACCTTTACGGTGCGCTCTTATCTCTTGGCCAAACGGATCATAAAAGATCACCCCATTGACATCGTCCACCACATCCGTCCTGCTTTTCTTGAAAAGTTCAGCTTGTGCTGGCGTTTACCACGCCCATTTGTTTATGGCCCTGTTAGTTTGCCCATGACACACACACTGCCTCCCGGCACCGCAATGCCCGGCGAAACAGCCAAAGCAAACCGATTTACCCAACTCAAAAACAAATTAATCGACAAGCTCAATTTTACGGTGGGAAAGTGGTTATGGGAACGCATGATGGAAACAGCGGCAAGCGTGCCGGTCTCAGTGCCGCCTACCCGTGACTACCTTCCCGATTATTGTCACAGCAAATCTCCCCTTATTCCCTTGGGCGTTGACCCAAACGAATTTACTCCCGCCACAGACGCAACACCCCAACCCGATGCGCCAGAGATATTTTATGCTGGCCACTTGGTGGCTGCCAAAGGGGTAGATTACTTGGTCCAGGCCATGAAAAAGGTCCATGAGCAAATACCCAATGCACGCCTTGTTCTTGCTGGTGATGGATTTGAGAAACCCCGATTGAAGGCTATGGTTGAAGAGCTTCAGCTGGAAAAACATGTCGCGTTCTTAGGCCCGGTTCCTTTCACGCAAATGCCCGACCTCTTTCGACGGTGTGCCATATTCTGTATGCCCACCTTAGCCGAAGCCTTTGGCCTCAGCTTGTTACAAGCAATGGCCAGCGGCAAACCCGTTGTCGCCAGTGCCGTTGGGGGTATCCCTTATTTTGTTGAAGATGGAAAATCGGGTCACTTGGTGCCTTCTTGCGATGTTGACGCCCTCTCGAATGCCTTGATCGATCTGTTGCGCAACCCAGACAAAATGGTTGCTATGGGCAAACACAACCGTAGCCTCATTGAAGAACGCTATAGCTGGAAACCTATCGTTGAACAAATTGAAGCGCTTTATGAAGAGGTACTCCAACGTGCGGACTAAAATCCTCTTTGTATCGGAAGCCCCCATTTATGGTGGGGCAGAACGATACCTCATTACACTGGCAGAAGGTATAGACCGCTCAGTCTTTGACCTTGAAATGGTTATTTCCGATCAAGCACCCGAGCAATTGCGCCAATCTCTAGCGGATCTCGACATACCCACCCTTTCCATTGCCCCCATAAGAGGCAAAGCGGACTGGAGAGGTATTAGGCGACACGTCACCTGTTTTAATGCGCGACGCCCCGCAATTGTACATTTCAACCTCTCGAACTCGCTCCATGGGCAATATGCCATGCTTGCTGCACGCATAGCCAAAATCCCTGTAAAAGTCGCCACCCTTCACCTGCCCCCCCGCAGCACCACACCCACTTGGCGTGGCCGTTTTTTTGAACGCCAAACCATTTGTAATCTCGACATGCTCATTGCAGTATGTAACTCAAGTCGGGACCTCGTCATCAAACATTTTGGCATCGATGAAAAACGCACGACAGCCGTTTACAATGGCATTGATATCTTGGGCTTTGAGCAAGAAGTTTCACAATTGCCCCCAGCCATCTTAAAAAAAGAAAACGAGCTCCTCATTGGCACGGTGGGGCGCCTATCTCCTCAAAAGGGCTTTGATGTTTTGTTAAACGCGATGCCAGCTGTGTTGGCAAAGATTCCCAACGCACGCCTTGTTATCTCTGGAGATGGCCCAGAAGAAGAAGCACTCAAATCTCAATGCAAAGATTTGCAAATTGAAAACCAGGTCGACTTTTTGGGTTGGCGCTCAGACATACCCGCCTTACTTCAAGCCTTCGATCTTTTTGTCTTGCCCTCACGGTACGAGAGTTTTCCCATTTCCATCCTTGAAGTCATGGCGGCATCCAAACCCATTGTTGCCACACACGTTGATGGCATCCCAGAATCCGTTAGCGAAGGAAAGACTGGGTTGCTTGTTCCATCTGAGGACCCGGTGATGCTTGCAGATGCAATTGCCACCCTACTACACGACCCGGCGCTCTGTGCACAAATGTCTACACAGGCTCGTGAACGTGTTGAGACCCACTTTACTTTAGAAAAAACAGCCCGTGACACACAAGCCATCTACCATCAATTTTTGAAATAATCATGCGCATTCTCCTACTCGAAACCGGTGGATGGGGCGGCATCTGCCACTACAGCTACAACCTCTGCAAAGCACTTGCAAGCGCTGAGGCAAATGTGCTTATGCTCACAGCCAAACCGTATGAGTTAATTGATCTACCCCATAATTTTGATGTGTCCACACGTTTTGATGCCAACACGCCTTATCACACAAAGATCCGTGAAGTTATCCAGTGCTACCGCGACTATCGACCCGACGTTATTCACATTCAAAGCACATTCTCGGCGCGTAAAGACTGGTTCTGTCTTGCAGTTTGCAACTTGTTAAACATACCTATAGTTTACACGGCACATAATGTGTTGCCCCACGACGAATACGAAAAAAATGCGCGAGGCATGAAATGGGCGTATGGCAAACTTTATAAATATTCGCGGCACATCATAGCCCACAGTGAAGACTCGCGAATAGCCATTGCAAATCTCTTTGCTCCGCCCACGCACAAAGTCTCAGTGATCCCCCACGGGAACTATGTTTTTGCCGAATCAGACACACCCCTCACCAAAGACAACTCGCGCAAACATCTTGACCTGGACCTCAACACACGATACCTCCTGGCATTTGGTACCATTCGACCCTACAAGGGCACCGAGGATTTGCTTGAAGCTTTCGCAAGCATCGCGCAAGACTTTCCAGATGTAAACTTGCTGATCGCAGGAAAACCCATTGGGCAAGATCCTAAGGATCTCGTCGCCTATATTCATAAACTTGGCCTCAATGATCGGGTCGTCTTTCGGGCCGACTACATTGCACTGGAAGATATCGCACATTATTTTGAAGCGTGTGACATCGCCGTTTATCCCTACCACGCAATTTATCAAAGTGGTGCATTGCAACTTGCTTATGCTTTTGCGCGACCCGTTGTTGCCACAGCTGTGGGTGCGTTTCCCGAAACGGTTGACGATGGCCAAAACGGAATTTTGGTGCCACCACGCAACCCAGAGCAACTTGCCCAAGCGCTCGGAAAAATACTGGGATTTTCTACAGAAAAAATCAACACCATGGGTGCACACTCTCGACACCTTGCAGACACCCGCTACGCGTGGCCTTCTGTGGCAGAAAAAACCATTGCGATCTACAAACAGCTGATGACACACTGACAGACCACTCCCCCAGAAAGAAGTTTATGCGCCCTACATTCCTCAAGCATATCGATACATCTCGGCAGGTCATTGTGCTGGCCATCTTCACCCTTCTCGCGACCAATGCACTAACCCCCCTCATGTCGCCAAATGGGGACAATGCCAGTTATATCATCCTATCTGAAAGCCTCGCCAGCGGCAAAGGATATATCAACACGTTCTATCCTGGGGAACCAGCAGAAACACAATACCCCCCCCTATTGCCCGTATTACTCTTACCCATCACCATTCTTCTTGGTCAGAATTTCTTCGCAATGAAAATCGTCGCCCTGATATTTGGCATCTTAGGGTTAATCGCAATGTTTCGCCTCTTAAAAACCATGGCAACACCAGACACCGCTTGGATCGTGACGCTATTGACCGCGGTCAATGCGGCATATATCTTCTTTGGGTCTAGTATTCTTACAGAAACTATTTATGTTTTTCTATCTGCTTGTGTGTTGCTCACAATTCGAAAAATTATGCAAACAAAGGAAGACCGCATCGGCCTCATCCTGGCCGCTGCTGTATTGATCGCACTCTCCTTTTACGCACGCACAATAGGCGCAACCCTGGCCCTTTCGATGTGCGGTTTTCTCTTTTTTAACAAACGCTACAAAGCTTCAATCTTGCTGGCACTCTTCATTGGCCTCTTACTCTTGCCTTGGGCATTGCGCAGCATTCAGGTACACAACTCTTATTTTGACCAACTCACTGAAAAAAGCGCGGGCGAAACAGAAACGGGTTCATTTATCGTGCTTCATCGCCTTGCTCAAAACTTGCCCCGTTATGCTGGCAAATCCTTCGTAGACTTAGTGGGTGGACCTACAATAGCCACACTCACACCCTACAACCCCATCAAAATCACGGGGAGCCTCCTGTTGTCTGGCCTATTTCTATTTGGTTTTCTCAGAAACCTAAAATCAAGTTTAACACCCGAAAATGCATACCTTATTGTCTATCTCGGTATTCTCTCGGTTTGGCCTTATCACGATGCCCGTTTCCTGCTGCCCATCTTACCACTCCTTTTTTATTATATGATCGAAGGACTGGAACACCTGCCTATCAAAACCGATGCCCTGCGACAACGCACATTGACTGGGGTAACTGTGGTGCTGTTGCTCACCGGAATAGGCAGCAGCCTGCACCTGGTGTATTTCAACCGCACAGATTATTACCAACCCGAAATCGCAAACTTCAAAGATGCATGTACTTGGATCAAATCAAATGCTCCAAAAGAAGCACTTGTTATCTCTCGGAAGCCACGCCTGAGCGCGATCTGGTCAGACAGAAAGTCGTGGTGGTACACCGACCCGACACGTATCCCACAAAAAGATCAATTGGGCAACCCCATTATTGTCACGCATGTAATTGTTACCGAATTTCCAATATCAGGTGTAAATCTAGGCGAAGGTTTCGAGAAAATGCGTGCTGCGACCCCCAACCGTTTTGAACTGCTTTATCGAACGCCGTCTCCGACGGTTTCGGTTTATGCACTGAGTTCGCCATAGATAAACCTCTATACGCTCTACAAAGAACATGCCCAAACGTATCTTATATATCAGTCCAGGCATCGACCTCGGCGGCGGCGAAGTGAGTTTGCTCACGCTCATCGCTAACCTCGATCGCACACGCTATGTGCCAGTAATATGCGCCTATGGCAATGGTCGATTTGCAGAACGTGCCCAAAAGTTAGATTGCCCCGTGCATCTGCTCACCTACAGCAGCATTCTGTCTCAGTTGGGTTTTGTAGTCA
>JBLHJX010000115.1:0-15772 GCA_047619225.1 Candidatus Latescibacterota bacterium | reverse complement strand
CATTGAGGTCGTTGGATTTGGATCGAAAGTCGGGTTCGCCCCAACGTATATACACCTCACCTCGTTTGTCCCAAGGCCATTTTTTGCCATAGCGTGTGCGCGCCTGCCATACGCGTCTGTAGTGTTCCGCACGCCGCAGTGCACCTCCCGTTGTTTTGAAGACGTCTTTTTGAAGCCAAAATCGGTCGAGAAATCGGTCGCGTTGTTCCGTGTCGTCTGACATCGCGAGGATACGGTACGCGCCAATTTCGCGTTGGGTACCCACAAGCGAAATATCGTCATAAAGTGGGCGCTCTTCATCTGGGCGTGTGGTGATATAGTGTTGGAAGGCCGCCAATGCCCCTTCGTGATCGCGGCGTTCAATGAGGGCCTGGGCAAGTAAGGGCAGCGCGCGTGTGTCGGTCATTCGGGAGGTGATGTCTTCTAATTCTCGGTATTTTTGGGCTTTGTACAGCGTAAGGGCAAAGTCATAAGCAGCATCTTGGTCTTCGGGATTGCGTGCGAGATATTTTTTATAATAAAATATGGCGGCATCTTGCGTGTTGTCTTGCTGGTGAACACGTGCTCTAAGTAAGTGGGGGGTGGCCAAATCTGGAAACAGGCGCATGGCACGATCTGCGGCATTTCGAGCTGCTTTGCCTGTGTGATTGAGTTTCAGGTGGGTTTGGATAAGCAAGTCGTGCGGACGGATATCTATGGTGTCGATTTTGGCGGCGGTTTCAAAATGTGAGAGTGCTTTTTCTGGTTTATCCCTCATTTCAAGTTCGATGCGTCCCAAGCCTGTGTGTGCAATGGCAAGGTCTGAATTGTATTTGAGTGCTCTTTCAAAAGATACTTGGGCGCTGTCGGCTTGTTCAAGGCGTAAATACAACAGACCCAACCGTGCATGTATGGCAGCTGGGTCTGTGGTAGATGGCAAGTCGGTTTTAAGCTGGGCAATCAGTCTATTGACACCCTCTGACTTGTTTTGTGCGCTGAGAGTACTTGTAAAGAGCAAAATAAGAGCAAGAATTAGATACATGCGAGACATTCTCCAAATGAGAGGCAGACGTGCGTGTGAGGCAAAAAGAGTTTTTCGCCTATTCGTAGGTTTAAACGTCACAGCTTGTTGGGTGTTTCAGCTTTCTTTTCTTGACAGGTGTCTGAGCAACGGATATTATAAAATTCACTGTTTATGAGATTGAGATTCTTTTAAAGGATAGACCGCGTGTCTGTTGATATTGGAATTCAAAAAGACGATCCCTTAAAGGCCACACATCGTTTCAATGCATTGTTCTTACGTGTTTGTTTGATGTTGAATCTCACCGAACAACACTTTATGATTGCATTGGCCATGGTGGTAGGTGTGGGCGGTGGCTTGAGTTCTATTTTGTTTCACGAGTTCTTGGAATTAACGCAAGAGGTGTTTTTCAGTCAAGCTCGGGGTTGGATTGGGTCGACTTTTTTGTTGCCCCTTTTGCCTGCTTTGGGTGGGTTGCTTGCGGGTTTGCTTGCGGTGTTTTATGCCCCGGAAGTGCGTGGGGCAGGTGTGTCGGAGGTAATCAGAGCCATTGTGACTCGCCGTGGTGTTATTCGACCTCGGGTTATGTGGGCCAAGGCATTGGCTTCTGGTATAACGCTTGGTTCGGGTGGTTCGGGTGGAAGTGAAGGCCCTATTGTGCAAATTGGGGCGGCACTTGGTTCGGGTGTGGGGCAAATTTTCAAACTTTCAGAATCTAACTTAAAAACATTGATTGCTTGTGGTGCTTCTGCTGGTATTGCTGCTATTTTTAATGCGCCCATTGCAGGGGTTATGTTTGCCTTAGAAGTGATCTTGGGTGATTTTGCAATATCTGCATTTGCCCCTGTGGTGCTTGCGGCTGTGCTTTCTGCGGTGGTGGTACACACCTATTGGGGTGACTTTGCCGTTTTTACGGTGCCCGATTATCGCTTTGTAGATGGTTCTGAGTTGGGGTGGTATTTGGTTTTGGCAGCATTGGCTGGCATCGTGGGTGTGATATTTATAAGAACTTTGTATGGGGTAGACCATTTTTTTGAACACCGTCTTACGGGGGTGCCTGCTTGGGGTAGACCTGTTTTGGGGGGTGTGTTGGTGGGGGGGATTGGTCTGGTGTTTCCCGAAGTGATGGGGGTGGGGTATCGCACCATTGGTGAGGCGTTGCACGGCGATCTGTTGCTTCAAACCGCGTTGGTCTTTCTGTTGTTTAAGATCATAACCACGTCATTGACGCTCGGTTCGGGTGGTTCCGGTGGTTTTTTTGCACCTTCGTTGTTTATTGGTGCGGCTTTGGGCGAGGCTTTTGGTTTGTTTGCCCAAAGCTATTTGCCTGGGGTGGTCAGCCCACCAGGGGTATTTGCACTGGTGGGCATGGGTGCTTTTGTGGCTGGTACCACACACGCGCCACTAACGGCAACACTGATTATTTTTGAAATGACGGGAAGTTATCATATTATTTTGCCCTTGATGTTTACGACTATTTTGGCTGTGGTTGTGGCGCGTAGCATTGAGCGTGAGTCGATTTATTCGCTTAAACTTGCCCGGCAAGGTGTGCGTTTGCATCATGGGCGCGATTTATCGGTTCTGGAACAAATTCCAGTGTCAAAGATTATGCGAACGGACTATGATTTTGTGCGCGAGCATACCCCTTTGGGTGAAATGGTGAGTTTGATTCAACATGGCAGTATACACGATTTCCCTGTGCTGGATCACAGCGGGCGGTTTATGGGTATGATTTGGTTTCGCGATATTCGTGAGGTGATGCTCGAAAATGATATGTACGCCTTGCTGATTGCTGAAGATGTGCTGGGAGATCCACCGCCGCAATTGTTACCGAGCAGCTCGCTTGCCGAAGTATTGATTCAGTTTACAACACACGATGCCGATGCATTGCCCGTATTTCGAGCACCCTCTGATACACATTTGGTGGGCTTAATTACCCGTGCCGACTTGATGCGCTGTTATGAGCAGGAGTTGATGTTGCGTGAGCGTGAAGCCGTTTCGTAGTGAGAATGCTTTGACTTTTGTGACGCGCAGACCTACATTGACACAGACAACAAAAATTTGTGCCTCAGTGGTTTGTCACTTGAGGTTATTTGGGCTGTAAAGCAGGTGCTGGGTATGGAGGTTTTCCGTGACGTTGATGGAGATTTTGTCGGGCAAATCGGTGATTGTTGGGCTTAAAGGGCAAAACAAGCGTGAGGTCTTGGAAGAGCTTGTCAATTCGCTTGAGGTGGGTGATAAAATTACCGATCGTGACAAGGTGCTTGATGCTGTGTTATTGCGTGAAGAGATTATGAGCACTGGCATTGGGCATGGGATTGCCATTCCGCATGGAAAGTCTGAATATGTGACCGAATTGGGTGGTGTTTTGGGTATCAAAAAAGAAGGTATTGATTTTGATGCTTTGGATGGCAAACCCACATATATCTTTTTTCTTTTGGTATCTCCTTTGGACGTTTCAGGCCCGCATATTAAAGCATTGGCACGTATCTCTCGGTTATTAAAGGGAGAAGATTTTCGGCAGCAGCTTATTGCTGCTGTTGACAAAGAAGATGCGATTGCTATTATTAAGGAAGAAGAGAAAAAATATTGAGATGTTTCATGAGTATACGCTTCTGAAACCTGCTCATTGCATGAAGCAGGTTTTTTTTTGTGGTGAACGAATGGGTGGTTTAGACGTTGAATGCACATGGTATGCGTACGTGTAAACGACCCTAAGAACATTGCGTGATACCCGTATGCAAGGGGTCAGAGGAATCATCTCTGCCCCTTTGTTCCTTTGTTTTATTTATTCCCTATCCCGTTTTGATTTATGTTCGGACTTTCTTTTGCACATCCAGCCATGTTATATGGCCTTTGGGCAGCTTTGCTGCCATTGGTGATTCATTTGTTGAATCGGCGGCGTTCTGTTACGGTGCCTTTTAGCAATGTGGCTTTGCTACAAGCCTTGCAGCATGATCGTATGCGGCGGGTTAAACTCAAACAAATTTTATTGTTGATTTTGCGAACCCTATTGGTTGTGTTGCTGGTACTTGCCTTTGCACGCCCTACCTTAAGGGGGGCCGGTGCTTCAGGTGGGGCCGGTGATGCGGGTACTTCGGCGGTCATTTTGTTGGATCGGTCTTTGAGCATGCAGTATCGCACACCCGAAGGGACATTGTTTGAACGGGGAAAGGCACGTGTCCGCGAGATCTTATCCTTGTTCAATGCCCAAGATGATGTAACCGTTATGTTGGTTGACTCAAATGTTACGCCAGTTTCGGTTTCTTCTTTGGCAAACCTACGTGCCCGAGTTGATGGCTGGTCACCTCAGTTTGATACCACGAATATGTTGCCGGGTATAGAGGCGGCACTTGAACATTTGCACGCATCGCAGATGCCAAACCGAGAACTCTATATTGTTTCTGATTTGTCGCGTGTGGGATGGACAACGGTAGCAGATACGCTCATGTGGGATGGGGTGTCGATATTTCTGGTAACAGAACGACCTGAGGTTGTTCAAAATGTGAGTGTTGCCAAAGCGAAGACGGTCGGTGGATTGCTGCGTGTTGGACAACCCGTAACCTTAGAACTTGAATTGACAAATCAAGGAGATGCGCGTGATGTTCCCGTTCAGGCTTTTTGGGACGACCGACGCATTATTCAACAGGTTGCACATATCTCGGCTGGTGGGCGGGAAAAACTCTATGCGCGTTTTACACCTGAGTCTGATGGTGCACGGGCCTTGCGGGTTGAAATAGGTGATGATCATTTGCCTGCCGATAACACACGTGTTTCGGTTGTTCAGGTGCCAGAACAGTTGAAAGTTTTGTTGGTGGGAGAGACCGGTCAGGATACGTACTTTTTGGCTCAGGCACTCAAAGCGGCCTCATTTTCTGTGCAAATACAATCGCTTGACCAGGTGACCGATGCGGCTTTGCTTGAGGCCGATGTCATTTATTTATGTCATGTATCGCATTTGTCTTCAAGCATGATAGAACGGCTTCGCAAGCATGTTTCATCGGGGGGTGGGTTGGCCATTGTATTGGGTGAGCGGGTGGATATGCGGCATTATAATGAGCGGGTCTTGCCAGCATTGTTACCAGCCACACTGATTTCTGTGCGTGGGCAACCCGGAGCGACAACGGCATATGAGGCTTTTCCACCCGAGTTGCCCAATCATCCCATGTTGTCTCATATTCAATTGGATGGCACGTTTCGAAGTCCGCGTTTTTTTGCGCATTATGTGGTGCGTCCTGAAGCCAGTACGCAAACGGTGTTGTCTTTTGCCAACGGGACGCCTGCATTGCTTGAAGCCCAATTGGGGCAAGGCCATGTTGCTTTGTTTGTGTCTGAGTGGGGCTCGACTCTGTCTTGGAATGATATGCCGGTTACGGGGTTCTTCATCCCTTTTGTTTTTAATTTAACCGGGTATTTGGTGAAGGGTGCCACAACCCAAGCCGATTTCTCTGTTGGGGCTGTGGTCTCGAGACCGGTTCAGACAGCGACTGAAAGCGAAGGTGTTTTGCGACCTCCAGGGCAAGATGTACAAATCATTTGGCCACAGCAACGCGGTGTTCAATCGGTGTGGCCTGTTGGTGTGGTGGATCGACCGGGTTTGTGGGAAATTTATGCAAAAGAGCGTTTGGCTGATCGATTTGCAGTACAGCTCGATCCACAAGCCTCTGATTTGACCCGTATTTCTGATGCCGAATTGCAAGCCATTTTTGAAGATGCGCGATTGTCAATCGTTTCTGCAGATCAGCAACTCAAGGATGTTGTTTTGCACCTGCGTCACGGTCGGGAATTTTGGCGACTGCTTTTGGGAGGGGTTTTGTTTTTGATGTTTGTAGAGATGTGGATTGCTAAAACGACGCGTAGCAGCAGACAATAAGGCGAATAATCTAAATATAAACAACGTGTTGTGATGTATTTTGGGTGGGTGGTCTTGACTTTTGGGAAGAGTGCACGTATTTTTGAAACACAGCAAAAGATGATCAGTGAGTCTTTCATATGATATTGATGAATTCGGGAGATTGGTTTTTTTATCGTTGCGATTGATGAAGATGAAATGGTTTTAAGCCACGTCGACGAAACGCGTACGTGGCTTCTTTATTGTATCAGTAAGGATGGTTTTTAAATGGCGAAGAATTTGATTATTGTTGAATCACCTGCGAAGGCGCGGACTATTTCTAAATTTGTGGGCAAAGACTATCAGGTTGAAGCTTCGATGGGGCATGTGCGTGATTTGCCTTCTCGTGAACTTGGTTTTGACACCGAGAATTTTGACCCCAGATATGAAGTGTCGCAAGACAAACGCAAGGTGATTCAAAACCTGAAAAAGAGCCTGGATAAAGATACGACGGTTTATTTGGCCACAGATGAAGACCGTGAGGGAGAGTCTATTTCTTGGCATTTGATCCATGCATTGGGTTTAAAAAAACAACCGATTAAGCGCATTGTTTTTCATGAAATCACCAAATCGGCGATTTTGCACGCATTGGAGAACCCACGCGAGTTGGACCAAAATTTGGTTGACGCACAACAAGCCCGCCGCATTTTGGATCGGGCAGTGGGATATCAATTGTCACCTTTGCTGTGGAAAAAGGTGAAAGGTGGGTTGTCGGCAGGTCGTGTGCAGAGTGTGGCGGTGCGCATTATTGTTGATCGCGAGCGTGAGATTCGAGCATTTAAACCTGAAGAGTATTGGAAGATTAAGTCTGATTTTAATGACCCCACTTTTCAGGCTGAGTTGGCGCGCATTGATGGCAAGAAAGCACAAGTGCACAATGGGGCCGAGGCCACGGTCATTGAGACCAGTGCTTTAAAAGGGCAATGGGTTGTTGATGATGTTGCCGAACGAGAAGGCACCCGCAAACCTGTGGCCCCCTTTACAACGTCAACGCTGCAGCAAGAAGCCTCTCGTAAGTTGAGCTTTTCGGTGTCGCAGACGATGCGTGTTGCACAACAATTGTATGAAGGCAACTTTGACATTCCCGGATATACGGGTGGCCTCATTACCTATATGCGTACCGATTCTGTGAATTTGGCAGAGCAAGCGGTTACTCAGGCGCGTGAGGTGATTGCGCAAGAATTTGGAGCCGAATATGTAGAGGATAAACCGCGGCAATTCTCCAACCGAACAAAGGGTGCGCAAGAAGCTCATGAGGCTATTCGTCCGGCAGATTTGTCGATGAAGCCCAGTGATGTCAAGGCGCACTTAGACAATCAACAATTTCGGCTTTATGATTTGATATGGAAACGCACCGTTGCGACTCAGATGGCAGAGGCGAAAATTGCGTATACCACATTGAAAGTTCAAGCAGGAGAAAAGGGTGAATATCAGTTTGAGGCAAAAGGGCAACGCATTGTATTTCCTGGCTTTTTGAAGGCCTATACTGAGGGTTCGGATGATCCGGATGCAGAGATTAGTGATAAAGATGTGATTTTGCCCAAAGTGGACAAAGACCAAGTATTAGATTTGAAGAAGTTGAATTTGGAGCAGTTATTTACCAAGCCCCCAGCACGTTATACAGAAGCCTCATTGGTGAAGAAACTTGAAAGCGAAGGCATTGGCCGACCCTCTACATATGCGCCAACGATTTCGACCATTCAAAGTCGAGGGTATGTGGAGGGCAACAAAGACAAACGGTTGCAACCCACCGATATGGGTGAAATTGTTAATTATTTTTTGGTAGAACATTTTTCTGACATTGTCGATTTGGGTTTTACGTCGCGTATCGAAGATGAATTTGATGAGATTGCCCAAGGGAAAAATTCGTGGAAAGACAAGATGCAAGAATTTTGGCCGCCCTTTAAAATCAGGGTAGATGAAAAAGAAGGTGTGGATCGCGTCAAACTGGTATTGGGTATAGACCCGACAACGGGGCGTGAGGTGAGTGCGCGTGTGGGGAAATTTGGTTCTTATGTACAAATTGGTGTTGCCGAAGAAGAAGAGAAGCCTTTGTTTGCTTCGATTCCGCCAACGAGAAAAATGTTTGAGATCACATTGGAAGATGCTCTGACATTTTTTGAACTGCCACGTACGGTGGGGCAAAATGACAAGGGCGAAGATGTGGCGGTTAATGTTGGGAAATATGGCCCGTATGTACAAATTGGAGCTGAGTTTTTCTCCATTCCAGAAGGCGAAGATCCTTTTGATGTGACTTTAGAACGCGCATTT
This sequence comes from Candidatus Latescibacterota bacterium, assembly GCA_047619225.1. Classification (GTDB taxonomy): domain Bacteria; phylum Latescibacterota; class UBA2968; order UBA2968; family UBA2968; genus JABIFK01. Next base: position 7,610 of record JBLHJX010000115.1, on the reverse strand, counting down.
GAAATTGCGATAATCGAGCGTGAACGCAAGGCTCAGAGTGTGATTCAAGACCTTGGTGACTTTCAAGTATTGAACGGCCGTTATGGGCCCTATATTAAAAAAGGGAGCCAGAACTTTAATATCCCAAAGGGTTTGGACCCGGCATCATTGGACCGTGAGACGCTCGAAAAGTTTATGACCGAAGGCGGAAGTGGCCGCAGACGGCAACATGTGATCCAAGATTTTGATGGGATTCAGATCATTGCGGGTCGTTATGGGCCTTATATCAAACACGATGGCAATAACTATAAGCTTCCGCCAGATGTTGATGCTGCGACTTTGGACAAAGCCGCTTGTGAAAAGATTATGAAGGAAAATCCGGCAACGAATAAGAAGAAATAATGGGTATGCAAAATTTCACCCAACAGTTTTTGCAGCATTTGTCTCGTGAGCGCCGTTTGTCTGAGCACACGTGTTTGGCCTATGAGACAGACTTGGGACAGTTTCAAGCATTTTTAGATATACGGAACAAAGTTTTGGATGGTTTGGATCGCAATGATGTGCGGTCTTTTTTGGGTTATTTAAATGCGCAAGGATTTGGTCGGCGTTCTATTGCACGCAAACTGGCATCTTTGCGCACGTTTTTTGGTTTTTTGTGTACGATGGGCCATTTGCAGCGCAACCCAACATTGCTGGTGCGCCCCCCCAAGCAAGAAAAGTCTTTGCCTGTGCACCTGAATATAAATGAGGCGAATCGCACGATGGAAATACCCAGCCCAAGCTCCATTTTGGGTGTGCGTGATCGGGCGATTTTGGAATTGTTTTATAGCACGGGCATTCGTCTGCGGGAATTGGCAGGGCTTACCTTGGGGGCGCTGGATTTGGATGCGGGCTTGGTGCGTGTGGTGGGGAAAGGGGATAAAGAACGCTTGGTGCCTGTGGGCAAACCCGCACAGCAGGCATTAAAAGCATATTTGGCACGACGTGCTGAACTGTTTGGTGACAAGGTCTCACCCGATAGTGTGCGATATGTTTTTTTGGGTCGTTCGGGTAAGGTTTTGAGCCCAAGCGGTGTGCAGCGGCGTGTTGAGCGACATATTGAAGCCGCAACGGGACGTAAGCTGTCCCCCCATACGTTGCGACATACATTTGCAACGCATATGTTGGATGCGGGTGCAGATCTGAATGCGGTAAAAGAATTGTTGGGGCATGCGAGTTTGTCTACCACGCAAATTTATACACATGTGAGTGTAGAACGATTAAAAAAGGCCTATCGTCAGGCACATCCGAGGGCTTGAGGTGAAAAGAGAAAAGGAAAAAAGAAAAAGGAAAAAGCGTGGTGCATTTTGGGCTGCGCTTATTTTGTTTGTGGGGTGTGCGCGACAAATGGCGCCTCCTGGTGGGCCGGCCGATATGACGCCGCCTTATGTGGTTTTAACCATTCCGGCAAATGATTCGGTTGGTGTTGGGAACGAGACCACCATTCAGATTCAATTTTCGGAAGCGATGGACCATCGTTCGGTAGAAGAGGCCCTTTTCATTTCGCCACAATCGGCCCAATCGCCTAAATTTCGATGGCGCAAAGATCTGTTGGAGATTCGTTTGTTAGATGGTTTAAGAGAAGATCGCACCTATGTGGTGACGGTTGGACAAGCCAGTGCCGACGAATGGCGTAACCGCATGTTGGCCTCCCGGAGCTTTCGTTTTGCAACGGGTGATGTGGTGAATCGGGGGGAACTTTTTGGGCGGGTTGTACGGTCTAAAGAACATATGGGGCAAGCTTTTGCTTGGTTATACGATTTGGGTGTTGCCTCAGAGCCTGATTTGATGAACGATTTGGCGCATTATGTGACACAACCAGATGATGCAGGTCATTTTCAGTTTTCGGGCTTGGGCCCTGGTGTGTATCGGGTTTTTGTTTTTATCGATGCGGATCAAAACCAGGTATATACACCCGGAAAGGATGCGTTGGCTGTGCCGCCTGGTGATGTGGTGATGGATGCCGACCCAAAATCTTTTCGGTTGGGTAACTTAAAGAGTGTTGTGCGTGATACATCTGCGCCCACTTTATCTGCGGTAAGAACATCGGATCAAAATCATGTGCTGATGCGCTTTGATGAGCCTGTTCGGGTTGTCGGGTCGCCTGTTGTGGCGGATTTGGAAGTGAAATTGGTATATCAAGATGTGGACTCAAGCCGTGTGGGTTTGTTCACCGATATCCAAGAAAATGGCCGTGCCTATTCTGTTCGTATTTCGGTAACAGATCGTTGGGGTAATGGGGCTGATGTAGAAACTTCTGTGCGGGGTGATGGCACGGCAGATCGGCGAGCGCCTGACGTTTTGGATTTGAAACCCAGTATTTTGGCTGTCAATATATTGCCAAATGCATCTTTGGAAATGGTTTTTTCTGATGCCATGTCACAAGATGTTGTCGCGCCATTTTGGGATGTGTCGGATACAACTTTATCGCCAGAGGGGCATTTTGGTTGGGTGACATCCAACCGTTTGGTGTTTTTACCCAAAGGATCTTGGCCCCTTGACCGGGTGCGTTTGCAAAGCCATCAAGGTGCTGTGAAAGATGGGGTTGGCAATGTATTGGATGGACGCATCACATTTGATTTTACGGTGATCGATGCGCAAGACGTTGGTACCATCGCGGGTTTGCTTGAACCCTTGAATAACCCTGCAGTGGTTGAGGCCGTTTCAATGGATGTTGCCAACTTGTCTTATACCACACAGATTGCTTCGGGTGATTCAACTTTTGAAATGACGGGCGTCTTACCCGGTCTTTATCGCATTTCTGGATTTGTTGATGCCGATGGCAATGGGTTTTGGGCCCGTGGTGAATCCAAGCCATTTGTACCTTCGGAAACTTTGTTTAGCTTATCTGATACAGTGGAAGCGCGGGCAGGTTGGACGGTAAATACCTGTCGTTTAGAAGCCCGCAGATTTTTGTTACCTGTAACTGAGGATGCACCATGACCCTTTCATTTGATAATCGTTTGTTGGTGCGCCAAATAGGTAGCTTGGTGGCACTTTTTTCGGTTTTGTGTGTGATTATAATTTACCAATTTACTCGCCGGTCGGATGATGCCGTTGAGCGTGAACGGGCACAAGTGATGCTGCGTCGTATTCATGATTTGGAGATGGCCTATTGGTCTAGCAATGGAACTTATTTGCCTATTGATCGTGCAACAAACGGTGACATTTTGCAGTTAAATAATGTGGTTGGACAATTTTCTTATCGGGTTGATGTGGTTGGTGGCAGATTTTTGGCTACGGCTCAAGCAGACTTGGATGGCGATGGAATGGCTGAGATTTGGCAGATGGATCAAAAGAGCGTTGATCCTGTGTTGGTGCAGGCAGATTAAGCTTGGGCGTGTTTGTAATCGGTGGGTTATTATTGGAGATGTGTTTTGTCTGCCTATTCTTTTAAAATAAATTGGGTGCGTTTGATTTTCTTGGGTTTTGTGACGCTTGTGTTTGGCGTGTTTTGTCAGGCACCGGCCTATCTTCTCCAGAGCGATCACAACACCCGAGGGCGCATTGTTTCGCCTCATTGGTCTGATAGTCGGGCGCGTTCTGGTGTTGAGTTTACTTTAAATGCAGATAGTTTTCCATTCCCAGAATCGGATGTTGTGCGCATTGTCCAAAACAGCTTTCGTGTGTGGAATGCCGTTCCGTCTTCGTTTTTGGACATGAGTTACCAGGGTACCTCAACCCTTCCTGCATCGGATTCTGACCGCCGTAATGTGGTGATTTATGATGCAACGGGCCGATCTATTGGCGCACCCGCCGGGTCGGGTATTATTGCCATTACGCGGGTGAACTGGAACGACAATGGAGAAATTACCGATGCCGACATCATTTTTAATGGGCGCGATTTCATTTTTTCAACCAGCGATACAGATACGCCGAACCGACAGGTTGATTTGCAAGATGTTTTAACGCATGAGGTGGGTCACTTTTTTGGGTTAAACCACACCCCCTTGGTGGGTGCCCCCGAAGAGCGGCCTACGATGAACCCGTTTAATACATCAGAATTACCACGCTCTGGGCGGTCGCTTGAAGATGATGACCGGGCTGGTATTGCGGCATTGTACTTAACAGGCACCCTCACGGGTGGCATTTCGGGGCGTGTCTTGCGTACGGATGGGGCTGGTTCATATGGGGTGCATGTGGTCGCTTATACAGCCAATACACGCACTTTTGTGGCCAGCACGTTGTCGGGCTCGGCAGGGGCGTCGTTGGGGCAAGGCGGTGAGGGCGGGTTTGAGATTTTAGGTTTGCCACCTGGAGACTACCATGTGGCCATTGAACCCCATCATTCGTCTATTTCTCCAGATAACTTTGGGGGTATTTTTGGTGACGCTTTTGATGCTGTGTCCGAAATTGAATTTTATAGCAATGCATCAATTCAAACAGCTGCTGAAGTGATTCGGGTGGTGGGTGGCCAAACAATTACCAACGTGGATTTTGCAATTGGGTTGGCTGTTCCTGGTTCTCCATTTATTCAAAACCCCAACTTGCCTGCCAATACACCCGACCCCAATGGTCCCTACCGTTTTTCGATCCGTGTCACAGACAATGTGGCGGTGGTGGGTGTCGATTTACAATATCGTATTAACAGTGGCAATTCGCAGGTGGTGTCTATGCGACTTTCTGTCGGTGATGTCTATTCCGCAGAAATATCAGGACAACGCCCTGGGTCTGTGATTGAATATCGCATTGTGGCGGGTGATGGTGATGGCAATTCGACGTCGTTTCCTGCATTAGACAGCCCGATGGCCCGATTTGAAGTTTTGGCTTTGTCGGGTTCACCCGTGGCTTATGTGGCGGTGCGTGATGCACAAGTTGTTTCTGTTATTGATACAGGACCTGGCACAGAAGTGGCCCGTATCGCAACGGGGGAGACACCCTTGAGTGTGTTGATGACACCCGACGAACGATATTTGTTTGTGGCCAACACGGGTTCACAAGGGGCATCTGATAATCGTATTACGGTTATAGAAACATCCACGCACCAAGTTGCTAAGACCATTGTTGTGGGCACGTCACCTTTGGATTTGGCTGTGAGCCCCGATGGAAGACTTGTTTATGTGAGTAACTCTCAAGGCCGCAGTGTGTCGGTGATTGACGTTGCCAGTTTGGAAGAAACGCTTCGTTTAAATGTTTCAACTGTTGGCGACGGACCTTTTGGAATTGCGGTGAGTCTGGATGGCGCACGATTGTATGTATCTGATATTGATGCGAGTACCGTGCGGGTATTGAATGCAAACACAGGTGCAACGCAAGCCCAAGTGAGCGTGGTTGCTTCTCCCCGATCTTTGGTGTTGTCACCCGACGGTACACGGCTTTATGTGGCTGGTTTTGATGGGGATATTGGTGTGGTGAATACCACAACCAATACTATGGATCAAGTTATAGATACGGGTGCTGGGAGTATTTTTAGGGTGGCTGTTTCACCCGATGGGGGCTGGGTTTATGCAACAGATCGTGCCAATGGCAATTTGTTGGTGGTGAATACCGCAGAAGGCCGTGTGACCAATACGTTGCCTGTTTTGGCTGATGCCAGTGAGACGCGTGATCTCTTTGTTTCACCCGATGGTGAACGGGTTTATGTCACCAACCAGAATTCTGATGATTTGGTTGTGTTTGATACCGCCACATTGCGGGTGTTGCGTGCCTTTCAGGTTGTCAATGGGCCGCGTGGTATCGCGGTGCGCAGCCGGCCTTTTAATTTCGAGCCTTCTGCCGATGTGGCTGGCAAAGCTGATTTTGATGCCAGCGGGGCGGTTGGTTTTGGTGACTTTTTATTGTTTGTGGGTATTTTTGGGCTGTCGAATACAGACAGTGGGTTTGATGCACGGTTTGATTTGGATGATGACAATCGTGTCAATTTTGGTGACTTTTTGTTGTTTGCAGGGGTTTTTGGTCGGTCAGTGGACCCTTAAGATGGCTTGACTTTTTGTCTCGAACACGTTATTTATCTATTGGGCTTTTAAATTATAACGTTTTTTCGAGGCGTCTGGCATTTATGTCTTTGGATTCCACAGCATTGGGCGGTTTGGCCGCACTGCTTTTTCTTACCATATTGTTAGTTAGTAAAATTCTAACGGTATTGGAATTGAAGGCAAAAGAGCAAATCTACCGCAGAAATTTGTACAAAATATCGGAGATCGAGAGCAACTTGGAAACCTCTCGTCGAAGATATTTGATTGGGTTGAAGGCCGAGGGTGTTGCAAAGAATCGTGTGGCGCAACTCAAGACGCGCTTGGCAACACTCAAGCAGCATATGGAGAAGCTTGCACTCTCGGCGGCGCGAGAAGCAACACGCATGCACCGTGAAAAAGAACAGGTTTTGGAAATGGCTGTGTTGCAAGCAATGGGAGGTGCCGCGCACCGCGACAGCCACTTTTTGCGTGTGATGAAGGTCATTAAAGAGTTGATTAGTTTGGAAGATCAAAACAATCCTGAGGCAGTGGTTAAAGCGGTGCAAGTGGCTTTGGCAGAGATGGATAAAGATGGTGAGCCTGAGGCGGCGCCCGTGCAAAAACCAGTTCAACATACCTCGTCGGATGTGAAATCGGTTGCGGCTCAAATGGCTGAACGTTCTGATTAAAAGATGCGCGTAGGTTTTAAGACCCCGGTTTTTACCGGGGTTTTTTTATGCCTGCGAAATACGGTTGGTGTATTGTTGTAAGAGGTATATATTAGGGCGAAGATTTGGGAAGGAAAAAGGAAGACACCCTCCTTTGTTCCTACCGACTTTATCACTGATTTTAAACAAGGAGCGGATTATGACTTATGGTGATGGAGATTATTCGTTTGAAGTACAAGAGAATTGGTGGACATTGCCAGAGGGCTGGTCTTTTGGTTGGATTCCAGCCGTGGCCGTCGATTCTAAAGATCGGGTGTATGTGTATAGCCGCAGTGAACATCCGATGGTGGTATTTGATCGTGATGGCAATTTTGTTACCTCTTGGGGCGAAGATGTTTTGGAGGACGCACACGGTATTTATATTGACGGTGAAGACAATGTGTATTGTGTGGAACGCGAAACCCATTGTATGCACAAGTTTACCTCCGATGGCCAATTGTTGATGACGGTGGGTACGCCCCATCAAATGGGTGAGCCGGGCGATCCGTTTCGGTTGCCCACAGATGTGGCCTTTGATTCACAAGGGTTTATGTATATCACCGATGGGTATGACAATGCACGGGTACACAAATATACACCCGATGGCCAATTGATTAAGTCTTGGGGTGAACCGGGTACAGGACCTGGGCAATTTGATTTGGTACATTGTGTGCGTATTGACAAAGATGACAAACTGTGGGTGTTGGACAGAACGAATAACCGCATTCAATTTTTTGACACCGAGGGTACGTATCAAGGTGAATGGACGGGGTTGCATCAGCCAGATACGATTTATATTGATGACGAAGCCGGTGTGGTATATATCGCCGAATTGGAACAACGGGTGAGTATTTGGACCACGGGGGGCGATAAATTAACCGAGTGGGGCAGAGGTGTGGAGAGCGATATACCGGGAGAATTTAAAAAATGCCCGCACGGCATATGGTTGGACTCTCATGGTGATTTATATGTGACTCAAGTGCAGGTTGAT
>JBLHJX010000114.1:0-15978 GCA_047619225.1 Candidatus Latescibacterota bacterium | reverse complement strand
TCTACCACGTCACCAAATTTGGCGTCGATGTCGAGGAGGTTCCACTCGTGGGCGGCGGCGGCGCGGTCTTGCACGCTTTGTTTGGGTACGATGGCTTTGAAGCGGTAGGCGCGGGCGTCGGTGGCGGTGGCGCGTACGCAGGCGCTGGTTGAGCAGCCGGTGATGATGAGGGTGTCTACATTGTTGTTGATGAGGTGAGAAGTCAGATGCGTTCCAAAGAATGCACTGGCATTTTCTTTGTACAAAACGATGTCACCTGTTTCGGGTTTGAGGCGGGGGTCAATTTCACAGGCGTGGGCGTCCCAGGGGCGAAAGCGTTGTTTGGCTTCGGCGGTGGAGTGCATGGGTTCTTCTTCGTCTCTGGGTGCGGGATAGGTGGTGTAGATGATGGGTAGGTTCTTTTCTCGGCTGATGGGGAGGAGCTGTTGAATGCCTGCGACGGCTTCGTCGAGGCGTTTGGTGCCGGTGGCGTAGGCGGGGTCTGTCCATCCGTAGGCCATGTCGATGATGAGCAAGGCGGGGCGTTTGCCAAAGCCAAATTTGCGCATGAAGATGCCTTGGGTTTCGTAGAAGGAACGGACAGACTCAATGGCTTCGTGAATGTGTTCTATGTTCATAGGTGTGCCTCCTTAATGTTCAGTCTTGAACACAATCTTCAATTTTGAGTTGGTCTAAGCGTTCGATGACGTCTTTGGGTTGGATGCGGTTTTTGAAGAAGAAGACGTGACCGGGTACATCTTTGAAGTCGGCTTCTTCAACATTGAGGTCGCGCGAGACGGCTACGATGAGGTCTTTTCGGTTTGTTCGGCGCAGTTTTTCGAGTTTGCGGCGTAAGTATTCGGGATGCCAGAAGCCGACGATTTCGAAGAGGGCGGTGCGGCCATCGGGGTGACGAAAGGCGAAGTCGGGGATGAAGACGGTATTTTTGAGGTTGACGATTTCGGTTTCGCGTTCGAGGTCCCAGTCGGTTTTGGCTTTTTCGAATCGGGCGGCAAAGGTTTCTTCAAGGAGGGAGTCGTAAACGGTTTGGTCTTTGTAGTGTGAGACGAGATTGTGATTTTCATCGAGAACGAATGCACCTGATCGGCCATCTTTGAGTTCGATGTGGGCTTCCATTTTCCAGCGGGTGCAGAGTAAGAGGGCGGGTAAAAAGACGGCCATTTGCAGGCCATATTTTTGCGAGAGGCGAAACATGCTTACGGGGCCGTCGAGTTGCATTTCGTAACCGGCATCTCGGTCGCCTCTGATGTCGTGGATGAGGCGGTAGAATTTGATGAATTTGAAGAGTTGTTGATATCGCACGGGCAGGTTGCGGTGCACAGAGAGGCGCATGCGTGTGCAGCGATAGAACATGGCTTGTGCGAGTGCAACATTGTATCGGTTGACGAGCCAGGCCGCATCGGGTGTGTCAAAGCTGTCTAACCGGTGGTTTTTGGATAGGTCGGCGTAGAGGCTGCGGTCGATGTCTTCTTTGGCGGTTCGGTAATGGAGCGCTGTTTGTTCGAGGATGTGATCGCGTGTGACGGGGTAGATGAGATCGGGTTCGCTTACAACGGGATGATTTTCGCGGGCCAAGGCAAAGACGTGGGTGCGCAGTTCTTGGGGTTCTACGATGCTGTCAATGCGAAATTCGCATCGGTGGTCTTCGAGTAGTTTGGCCAAGCCTTTTTGCACGCGGTAGTCGGTGGCTTCGCCCGCACGGGTGTCTAAAATGTCGTGGAGTTCGCCACGTGTTTTGCCTTGGTGTTCGGCAAAGATGTCGATGATGTCTTGTGCAAGAGACAGAATGCCCGGTGCTTTGGGATCGACATAGCGTGGTTCGAGGTATGGGCCGCGTTTGCGAACAAGGAGGAGGTCGGAAGTGAGCATAAGAGATACAAAAGCGACACGTTAGAAAGTTAGAACGTTGAAACGTTATGTGTTACATCCCAGTATAGCGTGTTCTTCTTGTCGTGTCCACTAAAACGAGGCGTATTCTTTTACGCGGCAGCATGCCTATCACGGTGCCCAGTGTCCCCAGTGATCGACTTTCTTCCATTTGTTATAGCATTTCTCGCACGAACAGAAGAACCGCATCATGAAACGTGGTTTTGGAAGGGTATTGGGTGATCCGTTGTGGCCAAACAGATGTTGGAAGAAGAGAATGTCACCGCGTTGTGGGGTTAATTCGATGGGATCACCGAGGTCAAGTGATGGGATGTCTTTGTTGAGGTCGTATAGGTGCTTGTATTTAACGGGGTCCGATTCGGCGAGTTGACGGATCTTTTGGTGTGAGCTGGGCCAGGCGCATGTTCCGCCACCTTGGGGTTCGACGTCACTGAGATAGAAGAGGCTTGTGATGCGATAGGGGCCGGGGAAGGTTTTGTGCATGTGCTCTTTTGGGATGCCGTCGACATGTGGATTTGGAAGTTTCCAGGTTACATTGGATTGCAATAGATTTTGTGTGTGGACGGCTTCGGGGGGATGCAATGAGCCAATGGGTTCACCTAAAAGCTGGGCAACTGCGGTGAGATAGTCTTTGGTTACGCAGGCCATGAGATCGGGGTCTTGTGCGCCATTGAAGATGACGACGCCACGCGATTCGGTATATTCATCGGCGGTGTTTGGCACGCGAGACCAGGTGGCTGGGTCGTTGGCATCCATTTGCATTAGGTGCCACATGGCTGCTTCGGCGTGTGCTGAGATGGTGTCGGGGATTAGGCCGGAGGCGAGGAGGTAACCGTTGTTTTGGTAGGATGTGATTTGTTCATCTGTTAGTGGCATGATATGCTCCTGTTTTTGACTCCTTCAACGGAAAGAATGCCCGATGCAACCGCCATTCAGAAAAAGATCAGTTTGTGGCAGCGTCTGGTGTTTTCTGGTAGCGCGCCGGGCGGGTTACCCGCGTTCCTTGCGCCAGTTGTAGCGTGGGGCGTAGTCCAGTTGCGCCTGCGCTTTATGGATCCCGTAAGCGGGTTCTGTTCCGTTGAGAGGCGCGCAGAGCTCGGCGAGCTCCGGGACGAATTTAGGGATGACCTCCGAGAGCGGCGCGATGGTGTGTGAATCGGCGGCGCCGATGTTGTAGGCGTGATTCCCGGGTCCGAGCCCGTCTAGGTGCTCGACCGCAAGTCGCGCAGCCTGAGCAACGTCACGCGCATCAACGTAGGACCACAGTCCGGCCGAAGCGTCTTCGTTGTCCCGTGGGCCAATCCTTTGATACTCGTCCTCGCCGATGACGCGTGCAATGCGGAGCGACGCCACGTGAAGGCCGTGCTCACGCGCCCCGAGTGTGAATACGTCCTCACCGACGTGCTTGGAGAGGGCGTAAAAGTCGTCGGGACGTGTTGAGACATGCTCGTCCATAGGCAACGCTGCAATACCCTTGTTGCGCGCTTGGTATTCAAGGCCGTACGTGGTGATGGAACTCGCGTAAACGACGTATTTGATGCCGAACGCTATGCATGCGGCCGCGACGTTGGCGCTGGCGGCGGTGTTGTTTATGAAGACCTCTTCGCCGGGGTGATGAACGGTGCTGGGATAGGCACCGAGATGGATGACTGCGTCTGCTCCCGTGAGCGCACCGTAGACGCTGCCTGAATCTGAGAGGTCTGTTAGGAGCGCCTTTTGTGCGAGACCCGGCGGCGGCAAGATGCGGTCGACAGCGGTAACGACGTAATCGCCGGTAGCCTTGAGATCGGCTAAGACTGCGCGTCCCACGCGGCCTGCAGCTCCTGTAACAATGATTTTCATATGGTATTCTTCCTGTTAAGATTAAACTGCAATGATCGCCCTTTTCGGTCTTTGAGGTCTGGGCGTGATTAGAGTATACGACATGAACCTATTTTGTGCTTTATAACGGTTATTTAGTTGCTGTCGAACTCTGGCAGGAATGCCTTTACGGCTTCGAAGGCGCGGTCTGTTTCTTCATCGGACAAGGGTGTTTTGGGGGGAGCGACCCACTTCTCCATTAGGCCGAGTCGGCTCAGTACGGCTTTGCCGGCGGCGGGCAGGAATCCGTGTAGGGGTCGGAAGGCGGCAGCAAAGGCGTTGGCTCGGTGTTGGGCTGCGAAACCTGCTTTGTAGTCTCCCGCCTGCCAGGCTTCATGAATGCGTGCGGTCAGTTGTGGTGTGAGGTTGGGCAACAGACCGGTGGTGGCACAGACACCGGCATCGAGGAGGTGGAGGAAGAAGGTTTCACCGCCGACCACGACGCGAAAGTCGGCGTTGGGTCCCAGGGCTGTGAGGTAAGCGAGGGTGTTGGCGGGGCTTCCGGAGCTGTCTTTGACACCTTGCACGCCGACATCTCGAAGCCGTGGAATGGTGGCTGGCTCTACGGCAACTTTGGTCATGATGGGAATGTTGTAGAGCATAACGGGAAGGGGTGAGGCGTTGACCAGATCGGCAAAGAAGGAGACGACTTCATCTTGGGTCATGGGGAAGTAGAAGGGTGGGTTGACCAGAATGCCGTTGGCTCCGAGGTCTGCTGCGGCCTTGGCTTGCTCGTGTGTGCGCCGAACGTTTGGTTGGCCACATCCGACGATCACTGGAACTTGCGTGCCGACTTCGTCGACGACGGCTCGGATTGCGATTTCTCGTTGGTCGTCATCGACGCCGGCAAACTCACCGGATGTGCCCAGGACGACGACTCCTTGGGAACCGTTGTCAATCAGCCGGCGCGCGGTTTTGCGCATGGCCTCTTGATCGACTGTGAGGTCTTTTTGCAATGTTGTTATCAGCGCGGGGATACTGCCTCGTAAACTCGTTTGGAACGGTGTCATTGGTTGTTTGTCTCCTACAGATCAAGAGGTGTTTTTTATAAGGACTAAAAAGGGATGCCGTTTGCGAATCTGTTTTAACGACGCTTTCGCACCCAGATCAATAGGTCTCGTGATAGTGGTGCGCGTAGATCTCCTCGCACTGAGCCCGCAGATGGGTGTCGGTTGGATAGGTGTCGCCGAAGCGATCTGCACTGAGGATACTGGCGTCGATCCACGGTTCGTGTTCGCAGATGATGTCAGAGACGATTCTGCCCGCGCCAGGTGAACGATCCACGCCGCCTACGCCACAACCGGATAATACGACGAGGCCTTGTAGACCTGATGGCTCGGAGAGTACGAGTCTGCCATCTGGAGAGATTGTTGGCAAGCCGCGACGCTCGCGCACAATCGTTGCATTGGCGAGTGTAGGGAAGAAGCCCGTTGCCACATCGCGAAGCTGCTGATAATAGATCGGATCGGCTTCGAGTGCAGAGATTTCGAACTTCCGATCAAAGTCGTCCATATCGAAGCTGAGCGGGCGATAACCATAGCCGCCTACGAGTAGCCCGCCGGCTTCGTGTCTGACGTAGATCTGAGATTCGGTGAATCGCACGATCGGTTGCGTTGGTAAAACGCCGTTGATGGGCGCTGTGTCGAATGCTTGATGTCGCACGGGAACGGTGTGTAGGTTCAAACCGAGTTGCTGTCCAAACTGCCGCGTCCACGCACCGGCGGCCAACACAACCCACTTTGTTTCAATCGTGCCGGCGTTTGTTTTTACACCGGTGACACGGCCATTCTCCACAACAAGCCCAGTTGCTTCCACACGCGTTTGAAATGTCACGCCGCGATCTGCTGCCGCTGCTGCATAGGCCACTGCGACCGACTTCGGTTCAACATATCCATCGCGTGGGATCCGTAAGATTTTACAATTGGCCGGTGGCGTGAAAGTTGGAACCAAGTCCTTCGCTTTCTCTGCGGAGATGAACTCGACGTTGTGCCCCAGATCATTCGCTGCGGCCAACCTTGCTGCAAGATCGTCTTGGTACTTCTTGGTCAAAGCCACGCGCAGGCTGCCGGTTTGCCGAAAGTCAATTGCTCGTCCGGTGCGTTGCTCGAAGTTCTCGAAAAACTCGATGCAATACTTGCCGAACTCGAAGGCAAAACGATCGACATTCAAGTAGCCTGTTTGGCCTGCCGCTTGGGGGGTGGTACCGCTGGCAATGGGACCGCGATCGAGCAAGACGACATCTGTTTGCCCGGCGTCGCTTACATGAAATGCCGCGCTTGCCCCAAGCACGCCGCCGCCGATGATTACTGTGTTTGCTGACTTGGGTAACACAATTTGCCTCTTTTCTAGCGGTAGTTGGGTGCGACTGCGAAGAAGAATTCTGCAGGGTTGTCGGTCATATTGGCATACTGATGACGGGTGCCTTCCGGTAAATAAAGGCAGTCTTTTCGGTTCAGCTCATACCAATCATATGTAGGCAATCGCGGGCGGTCATCGTCATAATCCCACCTGTTTTCCACCTCCCGGTCGAGTATCGTTACTCGTGAGTTACTCTTCTTTGGGTCGGACATCACAATTCCTCAGGTAAAAGCTGTCTGTATATCATAAGCAGCAAGTAGGGTCTTACGGGCGGCCTTGTCGGGCAGCTATGCCGGCCGGCAGACCCGATACTCGACTCCGAGATCCGGCAGGAGGTGCCCCTCACCGATGAAGAACGTCGTGTTGACCCACGCGTAGCGCTCATCGCCGGTTTCAAGGCGCGGGTTCGTGAAGAAGTACTGATCGCCGTAATCGGTGCCCGCACCGCTCTCGATCGCGGCCTGAACGGTATCGTTAAGGCCGAGGAGGCCGCTGTACTGGATGTAGAGATGGGCCCCGTCGTGCGTCTCGACCTGCAGTCGGACATCGATCCGCAGGAAGCCGTCTGGGCCGATCAGCGCCCACTCGCCGCCTCCGAGCACTCTTCCGTTGAGCCGGTCACCGATCACCTCCCCACCCGTGACGTCGTAGTACATGCGCATGCCCATCGGGCCAGTGCCGATCGGCAACGGCGGCTTCAGCTTTGCGGTAAATGTGAATTCGTGAACCAGATTCATGGATGCCTCCGTTGGTTTTGGGTTGGGTGGTTGGGCAGATTTTGCCTTTTATGATTTGCTCTCTTGATAAATATTCAGAAAAAGGGTATTATTACCCAAATTATAGTGCAATGATAATCGGAACACAAACAGTTCTTTGGTATATATCATGGGTAGATTTGATAACCTGATTGACAAAATCTTGAAAGGCCGTTCGGACGCAAATATAGCATTTCGAGATCTGTGTCAACTGCTCCGTCACTTAGAGTTTGATGAGCGTATTCGTGGTAGTCATCACACGTTTCGGAAACAGGGTGTTGAAGAAAAGATCAATATTCAGCGTGATGGAAACAAAGCAAAAACATATCAAATGCGTCAGGTTCGCAATGTTATTTTGAAGTACAATCTCGAAGGAGAATAATAATGGAAAAATATGAAATAATTATCTATTGGAGCAATGAAGATCAGGTTTATGTAGCTGAAGTTCCAGAATTGCCTGGCTGTATGGCTCATGGTGAGATGCAAGATAGTGCCTTAAAGAATGTGCAAGAGGCGATAAAATTATGGATTGATACGGCTAAAGAATTTGGTGATCCAATTCCAGAACCTAAGGGTAGACGACTGCTACTTGCTTAAACTCTATAAATCAGGTGTATGTTTGAGGCGGCCTTATGGCCGCCTTTTTGTTTTTGGGAAGCGGGCATTTTGCATAACTACGGGCTAAACGAAATACAATGGTTAATGGTTTAGGTTGAGCGGGCTTAACGACGTTTGGGTTAATGCTGTTTTGGGTGGATTAACGGCCTATTTCGTTAATTTACCTTTCTGGTGTATCGAGTGGGCTTTGAATCTGTCCCAGGGCTTTATGGCTTACATGGGTATAAATTTGAGTCGTTTTAGGACTGCTGTGTCCCAACAGTTCCTAAATGTATCGGATGTCTACACCCTCTTCAAGAAGATGGGTCGCGAAACAATGGCGCAATGTATGAGGAGTCGTTTCGCAAGGAATTTGGGCTTTTTCTCGCATACTTGCAAGAATTTTTTGGGCCGTTCTTTCTGTTAGGTGGCGGCCTGGTCTCGCGCCAGGAAAAAGCCATTTCCCCAGGTCAAAATCTTTTTTAAAGCCACAACAGCTTGCCAGGCGATCTGTGTGAGGCCGATGATGTGTTTTGAGAAACTTTGAACAAAACGTTCAACTTTTATTCGTAAATAGAACAGAATGCTCAATAAAAATTGTAGGGATCCTGATAGATTGTTGCTTGACGTTAGAGAATCGATGCTCTATCATAATCCTCGGAAATTAGGCATCTCACCAATGGGTACACAAAGCGTGATTTAAAAAAGGAGAAAAAATGGAACTGCATAATTCTTGGCAACGCGATTTTGATATTTACGACCGGTTGAAGGAATTGGAAGTTGATTTGGGGCGTGAAGAAGATGGGGTTTCTTCGCCCAAGGGGAGACGGATTGCCTCGGTCACATTTACACCGTCGGGTTTGTTGTTTACGTCGGGCACGGGAGGTGGCACGGGAGCGGTGACCAATGATGATGGAGATGTGGAACGCGGTTATCAAGCCGGGCGAGAAGCTGGGATCAAGCATGTGACATCGCTTCACTGGGCACTGCATCCGTTTGGCACACTCAACGATGTTTGGTATTGTGTGAAGTGTATTGGCATGGTGAATTCAGCAGGTGGCGGATCGTTTTCCAAGTCGCCGCGTGTGATTGATGGATATAGCGAAGTGTTTCACGACGTGTTTGGGGGGCCTTTGTCGCGCTTTGCGACAGATGGCGAAGACAGCTCATTTTCGGGTTGGCACACACGCAGTGCGGTGGCGGGATTTGATTTGCCGGGGCATTGCACGGTTGAGCCGGAGATGATTGTGCAGGTGGATCCTGAGTTGGCCATTCGGATTATTCGGGAAAGAGGACCGCACGCTTAAGGATAGATCTTCGGTCGAAAAGCACGACAGACCCTCGTTGTTATGAGGTGGTTTGGGATTGGATTTTTTGATTGTGGAAGAGGTGGCAAACCGATTCGATTTGAATGCGTTCTTTGACGGTTTTGAAAGCGAGGATTTGTAAATATGACGGTTCATAGCCCAATAGCAATTAGCGACCAACAAATGGCCGACTATCATGAAAACGGGTATTTGATTGTTCGCAATATGTTGTCTCCTGAGGAAGCCGAGGCATTGCGCGGTGTTGTTCAAGCGCAAGCCAAATGGAATTCGTATCCGCCTTCGTTGAAGTATCCTGCACCGGGAAAATACACGGTGAGTGGCAATAAACTTGCCGAACCGGGTTTGGCTTCTATTGTAGAACATCCAACTGTTGTGGATGCTGTGGAGCGTGCTTTGGGGCAGCCTGCTCATTTGACGGCCTACGTTGCCTATTTGCGGAGCCCGGGTGACAAAGGATCTGGTGGGCACTGTGATTACAAACGTTGGCGTCCGGTTGGCTCTTCTATGAACTGGGTCTTTGCCATTATACCGCTCACGGATTTTGACGAAGAATACGGCCCATTTTTGGTGTCTCCAGGATCGCATAAGCTGAGTCGTGTTATGGACGAGAAAGCACAGATACTCGATCTGGCACCTCTTGATAAGAATGAGATGCCGCCCTTTATTGATCCGGAACTTAAGGCGGGTGATTTGTTGGTGACAAATGCTTACACTTGGCATAAAGCACCGGCAGGTAAGACCCCTGAAGATCGATGTGGTATTTTTAACAAATACTGTGCGGTGAATGCGCCGCCTGCTGCGGGGTATTATCCTTATAATCAGACGGCTCTTGATGCACTGAGTGATGCAGGCAAGCGTCTGATACCTGTTTGTTTTGATGCGCCCATTACAACAACGCGCTTGCTTATTGCGCGTGCGGCTGGTGAGGCGTCGGAATTTTTGTTGGTGCGCGATGCGGAAAATGATCGGTGGGAATTGCCTGGGGGTGAAGGGTGGGAGGAAGAGGATGGTGTGGGTTGGGATGTGGGGGCTCGCATTGGATCTTTGCAAGATCTTGTTCAAACGCAACTTGGTTTGGATGTGCCTTGGATGTCTTATATTGAAGATGTTAAACGAGATGAGGGCATTTGTCGGTTGTATGGTTTTTTGGATGACGATCTTATTTCTGACGGGTTGGTGAATGGTGATACGGATTGGTTCACGAAAGACCAGTTGCAAAGTCTTTTGGGTGAGGGTGATTATATTTGTCAAGCTGTTCAGACTTGGCAACGAGGCGATATCATTCGGGGCAAAGGTACGGCGATTAACCAGCGTAAAAATCAATTTGCGAGATGAATGTTTGATCTCACGCGCACAGCCGTACGGGCGAAGCCCACAGTGAACGTAATTAAACCCACGCTTAACGAGCGTAGCGAGTCACACGCGAAGATGCGAAGGGTAGAACGAGGCTTCACTAAAGTTTGAGTCATAAAAAAGCGGTTCCTGTGAAGACAGCATTCACAGGAACCGCTTTTTTTAATCTAAAATCTATGGCGTATTCGCAGATGGTATTGGCTGAGTTAGCGTGGGGTGTTCACCTCAACGACGTAGACCTGTGGGTGACCCGTTTGATCGGATGTGAAGGATACCCATTTTCCATCGGGGCTAAAGGCTGGATGGGGGTGGCTCCATTGGGGGCCGTAGGTGCTTGTGGCGGTTACGACTTCGGTCATGGTTGCCCAGCCTGGGGCCTCGCCGTCGGCCATCAAGGGTGTTGGTTGGGGCCATTGGTGGCCTTGATTGGTTGCGTTTGGATGGCAGAGCGTTTGGTATTGTCCTGTCTTGGGATCGATGAGGCAAAGGCCGATGTCTGGCAAATGTGTGTCGCACACAATTTGAGTGCCTGTGGGGTTTGAGGAAATGTGCCAGGCGCTGAATTCGCGGATGGTTCGGATATCGCCTGTTTGGAGATGGACTTCGAGAAGCCCGCGATGCCAGCAGACGACGATGAGATGATCTGAGACACCGAGGAATGTTTCGTGGACAAACCATTCGTCTGGCCGATTGGCATAAAAGCATCGATCCTGTGATCCATCGATTTGCACGGCCCACAGGCGTGGATCGGGTGGGTCTGCGGAGTAGATGAGTTGTTTGGGGTCGGTGGGATGAAATTGTGGATGATACAGGGCACGGACGCCATTTAGGATCACCCAGGAATCGGATCCGTCGGTTTTGAAAACGAGTAGGCCGGCTTTTCCTTCTTCAGAAATTAGACAGCAGCCGAGTTCGCCCGTTGCATTGATGGTTACTTCTCCGAGACCGCATTCGGGACGAGAAGCCACCACCGTTGCGCTGTTGCCTGACAGGGGAACCCTGTAAACGTCGCCTTGATCTGTGGTGAAAAAAACGTTCTCACCGACGACGTTTCCCGAGAAGGGGTAGATCCCGTCGATATCTGTCAATTGGCGGATGGTTCCAGATTCTATCTCGACGGTGAAGAGGTCGTAACGCCCATTTCGGTTTGAGGCAAAGACGAGTTCGGAGGCATCGGGGCTGAACGAGTTTGCCAGATAGTAGAGTGGATGATTGATGCAGGGTGCGTTGGTCAATTGTATGACACGCGCCCCTGTTTTTTCATCGCGGGTTTCGGTTCTTTCGGGTGCTATGGGTTCCATGGGAGATCCTTATATACGTAAAGGTTCCAGTGCTGCAATTTCGGCTGTGTTTTTGCCGTGTAGTGCTTGCCAAAGATCCCAATCTGATTGAAGCCCCAACCAGAAATCGGCAGACATACCCAAGACTTGTGCCAAACGTAATGCTGTATCAGACGTGACGCCACGTTTGCCATGAATAATTTCATTAAGCCGAGGAAATGAGACCCCTAATTGAATTGCAAACGCAGATTGGCTCACGGCCAAGGGTTTCAGGAATTCTTCGAGTAACATCTCGCCAGGATGAGTTGGCGGTCTGTGTTTGGGCAGGCGTCTTTGTGTCAATTCTAAACCCGTGCTTATTTTTTTAATGGTAGTCTGTGATTTCGAGGTCTTGGGCATACTGTGTCTCCCAGCGAAAACAAATGCGATATTGATCGTTAATGCGAATGTTATATAACGGATGTCATTATAATTGTCAATACAACTTCTGAGAAGCGAAGCTGCGCGATTGGTTTCCTTTTTTCGCTTGACGAGGCGTTTAGATTGCACAACCTTGGGGACGCACTTTTTGGATTGGGGGGTGACTATTGTGTTTTTTATCGCGGATGTCTCGGTCAGTCCAAGTTTTGATCTAAAGCCAAATTTATGCGAGGTGTGTGATGCCGACTGATTTTGACAATGTGAAGGCGCGGTTTCAGAAGTTGTTGGTTGAGACGCGGGCGGATGAACTGGGTGTGTTGGAAACGCGTGTGGCAGGTTTGTTGCGCGATCAGGTGATGGATGAATCTGACGCTTTGTTTGGCGGTTGGGGAGATGTGCGTCGTGCGGAGGATGAAGGGGTGTCAAGTGGGGGTGGGACATTTGGGCGGTTGGTGTCGTTGGCACAGGCGTGGGGTTCGCCGGGTTGCATGTTTGCTGGGGATGCTGAGGTGGCTAAGCGGATGAATTTGGCGTGGCGATTTTATCATGGGTTGGTGCATCGGGGGTGTGCGTTTCCGAACAATTGGTGGGCGTGGCAGATTGGGATTCCGATGCATTTGGGCAATTCTTTGTTGGTGGCTGAAGATGCGTTTGAAGGGGATGTGCGAGACAGTATGGTGGATACGTTGGCGTATTTGGTGGAGAACATTCGCACGACGATGACGGGTGCCAATGCGATGTGGGGTGGGATGAATCATTTGCGGTATGGATTGGTTGCGGGCAAGACCGAACATATTGAATTGGCGTCGGAGTGGGCGGCTAAGGAATGTGAGATACGGCCGGTGAATGGTATTTTGTCGGATTATTCATATTCGTTTCACGGGATGGCTGTGCATATGGGTTATGGTCGCAGCCACTTTGCCGATGTGGGGCGGTATGTGTATATGATGGGTGATTCACAATGGCAGTTGCCCGAAGAAGCATTGTCGAATGTGGCGAATTGGTTGTTGGAGTTTGTGCGGTGGACGATCGTGGGGCAAGGGATTGATCCGTTTATTATTGGGCGTGAGTGTTCGCGTGGTGAAGCGGCATTGCGAGGCACATTGATTATTGATGGCGCATTGTTGCTGTCGTCGGCGCCTATACCGAGACGCGATGAGGTGATGGCATTTTGTAAGCGGGCCGTTGATGAGGGATTGTTGCCATCGATCTCTGTGGCGTCGGAGATTGCGCGTGCGTTGACTGTGGATGGGGCAGAGCCCTTATACGGAACGCGGTATTGGCCTGTGATAGAATATTTGGTTGCACGGCGCCCTTCATTTACGGCAGCGGTGAAGATGTCGTCGACGAATACAAAGTCGTGGTTTAGTATTCGGGATGAAAATTTGAAGGCACATCATAACAGCGACGGGCATTTGATTTTGCGTACGCGTGAAGATGTGTTTTTGGATGGTGTGTTGCCGACGATGGATTGGGATCGGTTGACGGGTATTACGCGAACGGATGGGATTTTGATGCCGCGTGAGACAGAAGGGCAGAGCGGGTTTGTATGCGGTGTTGCAGAGGAGAGTTTGGGGTGTGGGGGTGTGGATTTTAAGATTGAGATGGAAGATGGAACGGGTTTGTTTGCGAAGAAGAGTTGGTTTTTCTTGGGTGATGCGATTGTGGCGTTGGGGTCTGATATTTCGTGTACGGGATTGAACGATGTGGAGACCGTGGTGCGGCAGGTGGTGTTGCGCGATAGGTGGCAAGCGGGTGATGTGAAGGATGGGATTTTGGTTGGGCACGATTGTGTGTATGTATTTCCCGACCAGCCGGATGTGGACGTGCGTGTTGAGACGCGAACGGGGCAATGGCACGATTTGAGTTTGAGTCAATCTGCCGATGGTGAGGTGATTTCGCGAGATTATGCGAAGGTGTTGCTGTCGCACGGTGTGCGGCCTGAGAAAGCCGATTATGCGGTGGTGTATTTGCCGGGATGGACGGTTGAAGATGCTGTTGCTTGGTGGGCGTCGAATCCGTTTGAGATTGTGCAAAAGGATGGGGAAGCACATGTTGTGCGAGATAATAAAGATGGGAAGACGTTGTCTGTGCGATGGGGTGATGGTGGGGAGATTCAATAAAAGCTTCTTCCGTGATGGTCAACCGTTGTGTCTCCCGTTCTCAATTCCTAATTTTTGAAAGTTTTTATGGCGCTTGTTGAAGAAAATATAAATATCGAATCTGATGCCCGACGCGATGGTGTGACGGTGCGGTGTGTGCTTTTGGGCTTGGGCTTGGTGGTGTGTGTGAACACGTGGCCGATCTATGGCTTGTATGTGGTACACATCAATCAGATGGTGTTTAGTTATATGGCGATGGCGTTGATGATCCCATTTACGTTTTTGGCGTTGGGGTTCAATGTGTTGTTGCGAAAATATTGGGCGAATAAGGCGTTTTCACCGCTTGAAATGGCGATTGTGTTCTCGATGGGCTTGGTGGGGTCGTTGTTTCCGTTGATGAATTTTACGGGGTTGATTATGGGGCATTTGGCCACGCCCTATTATTTTGCTTCGGCACAGAATCGGTGGTTTGAATATTTGCATCCACATTTGCCGTCGTGGTTGTTTCCTACGGATGCTGGTGGGGCGATGCGGTTGTTTTTTGAAGGGTTGCCACCTGGCCATTCCATTCCATGGGGCGTTTGGGTTGCGCCGTTGTTTTGGTGGTTTGCATTTGCGGGTGCAATTACGTGGACGTGTTTGTGCATTGCCGTGATGTTGCGGCGTCAGTGGTCGGAACATGAAAAGTTGCCATTTCCGGCGGCGCAGGTGGCATTGGAATTGGTGCAGCGCGATGACAAGAGTGTGTGGCCGCCCTTGGTGGCGCGCAAGGCATTTTGGATTGGTGTGGCCATTCCGATGACGGTGATTTGTTGGAATATGCTGTCGTATTTTATGCCTGACTTTCCACGCATTCCGATCACGCGTGCGGGCGGTGGTGTGACGTATTTGGATATCAGTCGGTTTATTCCACGGCATTATTTTTATATAGGGATTCAATTTTTTATTGCGGGTTTTGCGTATTGGACGAGCTTGGAAGTGTTGTTTTCGATTTGGTTTTTTTATCTGTTGGTGGTGGGTGAGGTGTATACGTTTAACCGAATGGGTTATAGTTTGGGCACGCCGGGTTTGTGGTCGAGCTCTCATGCGGCCAATGCGTGGCAGGCGTTTGGGGCGTTGGCGTTTATGCTGTTTTGGGGCTTGTGGATGGGGCGGGAGCATTTAAAAGGGGTGTGGGAAAATGTTCGGGGGCGGCAGGCGATTGATGATTCGGAAGAATTGATGTCGTATCGCACGGCGGGCATTGGGTTTGTTGTGGGATTGATTTTTATGGTGGGTTGGTTGTATACGGCGGGCATGGAATTTCATGTGATTGTGATGTTTTTAGTTGGGACGGCGATTTTGTATGTGGGCATTGCACGGGTGATTGCTGAGAGTGGGTTGGTGTATTTGCGTGGTACAATGATGCCCTCTACGTTTGCGTTGTACACATTGGGTTCGGCGAATATTTCTGCGGCGAGTATGGCCAATTTGGCTTTTTCGTTTGCTTATTTTACCGATGCCAAGAGTTTGGTGATGGCGAGTATGGCGCATTGCTCTTGGATTACGGCGGCGATTAAAGGGCGCAAACGCATGGTGGCGTTGTCGCTGGCTCTTGCAGGGCTGGTGGCGGCGGTGACGTCGGTGGTGTTTACATTGTATTTGGGGTATGAAACGGGGGCGTATAATTTTCAGGCATTTGAGTTTCGCACGCATCCTAATATTTTGAATTACTGGGTGAATCAGATGCAAACATTTGATCCGCCCGATTGGAAGCGGTTGGGCTTTTTTGGGTTTGGCATTGTGGGCATGGCGTTGTTGACGTTTTTGCGCTATCGGGTGTCGTGGTGGTCGTTGCATCCTGTTGGTTTTGCCATTATGGAAACCCAAGCCGTGCGGGGCACAATTTTTACAATTTTTCTAATGTGGTTGTGCAAATTGCTCATTTTGCGTATTGGGGGAATTGCACTTTATCGAAAAGGTCAGCCGTTGTTCTTAGGTATTTTGGTGGGGTTCATTTTGGGTGTGGCGGTTTCTGCGGTGGTGGATACGATTTGGT
>JBLHJX010000113.1:0-15997 GCA_047619225.1 Candidatus Latescibacterota bacterium | reverse complement strand
ACCCACCAAAACCCCACTTACCAGTCACCTGGGCTGAGGATGTGCTCGCGCCCGCTGCCAATAAGGCAACTGCAAGCATCAACATTTTAAACATTTTCAACGGACTACCTCCTTTCGCGTTAGCGAAATTAACGACCTTCGGAATCGTTCTTCGAAAAAACCGCTCACAAATTCAATGCTTTCGCACCACCTCCTTGAAAAATAAGGCTATTAAAAAACTCAAGATGAATACTGCCAAACACAAATAGCCTTCCAATCGAAATCTTGTATTCAGCTAACGATTGGGAGGCTTTATTTTTCTATATTTTTAAAAATTAACAATACATTCATAAAACTAATCACCGGTTCATGTTGGAATAATACTTTGTCGAAAAAAAATTGGGCGTGTGAGGAGACAACAAGGCCTCCTCACACATCCCTCCGAAATCGTAAGCTCCGTCCCCGCCAAGGTAAAAGTTTACGACTTTATCCAAAATGCTTAAAATGTCCCGGCGAATCCATCTGGGAGAGATGAGATTCACAATGAAGCGAATTAATATATCGTTTGGGCGTGGGGGGAGACAATAATATCTCCTCACACATCCCTCCGAATCCGTTAGCTCCGTCCCCGCCAAGGTAGGTTGCTTACGGTTTAAAACACAATCGCGTTTTACAATTTCAGCACAAAGGAAAATGCTAAGTTTGAGAAATATACAGCACGCAACTTATGGCTGTCAACACAATTTTGCCACAAAAATCAAAAAAATTAAAAACCACATAACAAACCGAACACTTTTTAAATCTTTAGAGTAACACCAACTCACACAAACGTTTTGCGCCCGATCACAAATTTTAAAATTCAACCATTATT
The DNA here is from genome assembly GCA_047619225.1 of Candidatus Latescibacterota bacterium. Taxonomy (GTDB): domain Bacteria; phylum Latescibacterota; class UBA2968; order UBA2968; family UBA2968; genus JABIFK01. Next base: position 15,147 of record JBLHJX010000113.1, on the reverse strand, counting down.
TCGCATGTTTTGAAAAAAAAGCGCCAACTCAGAACATTGGGCTGGCGCTTAAAAATGTTCTTTTATTACCCTATATCACTTTTTTATCCAACCGATGTATATACCTTCGGGCTGTTTCAGGATGTATTTCTTTGTTGAATTTTTCTTTGACAAAACAAGCCACATCAAAACTGCGCCACTTATCACTTGATAAACCAAATCGTTGAGGTGATTGATAGAGTGCCTGCCCCAATACTTCAAATTCAGCATCAGAAAGCAATGCCACAGCCTTGCTCTTAAACTCCGGTTTCAAACCGTCAACACCCAACGCATTGTATTTCTCCACCCATTCAGCTACGGTTTGGCGTCTTCTCCCGACCTGTGCAGCAACTTGCTTCACACTACGCCCAGAAGCAATTAACGCCAATGCCAAAAATCGCTCTCTCAAACGCCTGCTGTTTGTTTCAAGGCTGAGTTGAAATAACGACTCTGGTGTGTCCATCCATTTGGGATCCAATTTAATCATACGCTATACTCAAGCAGCCCATTAATGTTCGGTTTAATGTGTGGATAATACGAAAAAATATATCCTTCTAAAAATTACTATGACAAATTGTCACAAATTGTCCTTGACATCGTATTCATGAAGCGTTACTATAAGCAAACATTAAGGCGTGTGGAGAGACAATAATATCTCCTCACACAACCCTCCGAAGTCGTTGGTTCCGTCCCCGCCAGGTAGGTAACCAACGACTTTTTTATTTGTTTTTTTAGATACTTGCCAATGTCTATGCATCTTCGGTAAAGAAATCCGAGGTTTGTATAGGCATTTGTCGTTAGGCTACAAAATCACCTTAATGGCTTAATATAAGACCCACAAGGAACCCTAAAAGTTCCTGCAAATTTTCTTGTGAGAGCTATTTCTTATTTTTATTGCAATCCAAATGGCATTAAAAATCCCTAAAACGATCTGCTGCCTACTCTGTAGATTGTATGCTATCCCTTCCATACCCCTCGCATGCAATCACAGGCAAGGCCGGATACTTCACAAATCGCGCATCTGTCTTTGATCGCTCGCACAAAAAGAATGCCGATCCGCGCTCATTTTTTACAACCCGCGCGTATCGGCAATTTGTACACAAACCCACCTTGTTATCTATCACTTCTTCGAATCCTTAAAATAAGTTCGCAACGTCATACCGCATATTTTTCCAACACATCTCGATCAATCTCAATGCCCAAACCCGGTTCTTGAGGCAAATGTAACACACCATCTACTGCCTGAATCGGGTTTTTTGCCAAATCGGTTCGCAAGCCATTCTCAGTCATATCATATTCAAATAGAGACGGAAAAGAATTCAATACCTTGGGCCAATCGGGAAGTGTTGCTTGCCAATGAACTGTAGCAGCCAACCGAATGTGGCCGCCCCACATATGGGGCAATACACGTATATAATTTGCACTGGCCATAGCGGCCACCAATCGACACTCGGTAAAACCACCTGCAATGCTGATATCGGGCTGTACAATGTCTAACGCACGTTGCTGAATCAATTCTCGAAAAGCCCATCGCCCAGCCAAAGCCTCCGCACCTGCCATCCGCATACCCAACGCGTGTTTAATTTCCAAATACCCGTGCACATCATCAGACAAAATGGGCTCTTCATACCAAACCAAATCATTGTGCATCATCTTGCGACCCACATCAATGGCCGTGCTCACATCATATCCACAGTTGGCATCAACCGCAAACAACACATCATCTCCTATGGCTTGACGAACGGCCGTCACATTTTTTACATCATAAGCCTCGCCAAACCCAATTTTCATCTTCATCGCCCCAAAACCCTGATCGACATATCCCTTTGCTTCATCCACCAAAACCTGTGTCATATCGGGGCGATCTTTGCAAAACAAACCACTGGCATATGCCGGAATCTCTGTTCGCACGGCACCGCCCAATAATTCGTATACAGGCATTTCCAAAGCTTTGCCCATCAGATCCCACAAGGCAATATCCAATCCGCTAATTGCACGCGGGCTCACTCGGCTTTCATGCAACGCTTGCCAAATAGCGGCATACTCAAATGGGCTGTGTCCAATAACATGGGCTTCCATATCTGAACGCTTCAAATTATCACTGCCCTCACCCCATCCAATGAGCCCACTGTCTGTGACAACTTCTACCACATGTGCGCCACGCGAAGTACTCCAACTGCTCGAATTGGCAAACTTCTCCCGCAACGGATACCGCAACTGATAGGTCTTCACATCGGTAATTTTCATTTGTCACTCCTATTCGTCTAGTACTCCCTGATGAGATCACAAAGAAACATGCTTTCATAAAATGTGCAGATGCCTTAAATTAGGAAATCAAGAGAAATGTCCAAAAAATTAAGCCCTATAAGTAAGAAGATTCTAATTCTACATTTCTCAATTTATAGCAAACGCCCACATACCAAAAGCAAAAACAGGAGAGACTTCTATGGCCGATGTCGCAACAGCGCCCACACGACATGAACTCAGCGAAGATCAGGTTGCTTTTTACCAAGAAAACGGTTTCCTGCATATTCCCAATGTTTTCAACACAGAAGAGATCGACACCATGGCCGATGAACTCGATTGGCAAATTCAAACCTGGGCCGGCAAAAGTGCCGGATGGAGCGGACCTTGGCGTAAGGTATATATGGATGAAGCCACAGAAAAACAATCCAAACTCATTGCCCTGCACGATCTCCATCGCTACTCCAAATCTTGGTGTGATGCTGTCACCCACCCCAAACTCTCAGGTGCCATTGCCGATCTTATTGGCCCCAATGTAGAACTCCATCATACCACCCTTCATGCCAAACCGCCCGAAACAGGGCACCCCTTTCCCATGCACCAAGACTGGGCCTTTTATGAGCATCTCGATGGCCGTTATGTCGACTGTCTTGTTCACCTTGACGACACCCGTGACGAAAATGGCTGCATCCGCTTCCTTGCCGGGTCGCACAAAAACGGCGCATTAAAACACGTTCGCAAAAATCCCGATGGATCCACCTGCACACCGCATTTGCCTACCGATCAATACAACATAGAAGACACGGTGCCCGTACCAGCCAAACGCGGGGATGTGGTGGTCTTTTGCATTCACACCATCCACGGATCACGCATCAACCAAACCCCACACATGCGCCGCATGGTACGCGTGGGCTACAAAGACCCCGATAATGAGCAAGTGGGTGGCCAATCCAAAGGCCGCCCAGGGCTCATCGTACGTGGGCGCCGTACGCGCCATGAAAACATGGTGGCTTTCCCTTCAAATGTATAAATCGAAAAGGCCTAACCCACACGTGTTTCTTAGGCTTCCGTGCTTCTCCTCCTTGTTCTGTTTTCTGTGTTCTTCCGTGATTAGGGCTTGAAAGAATCCCATTCACTTACTATATTATAAAACCTCTCCTCTTACTCCCCAAATAAGCGGTCATTCGCCGCGCATGATGTTATAAATACCCATCCGTTTGATCGTCAAAAACACCCAAAACGATCAACGTTCAACACTTAAAAACCCCGATTTTTTCTAAAAACTGATCGTTAAAAGTTAAACTGCTCAAAACCGCAGCAAATAAGCGGGTGTGTACCGTTGTATTTCAGTGACAATATCCAAGTTTAAATCACCTCTCAACACGATGGAAAAACATATGCCTATAGCCACCAAATCGCATAAACCTTCTAAACCACAACTTGATTTGCTTGGCCCGTCAATGAATGGCAAAACCAATGGCAAAGCCAAAACCAATGACTCGGTTTACGATGAAAGCAAAATCAAAACACTCTCATCACTCGAACACATTCGTTTGCGCACAGGCATGTACATTGGTCGCTTGGGCAATGGTGATGACCCCAACGATGGTATTTACGTTCTCCTCAAAGAAATTGTAGACAATGCCATCGACGAATTCATTATGGGCCATGGTCAAAAAATCGACATCACCATAGATGGAAGCGATGTGGCCGTAAGAGATTATGGGCGTGGCATTCCCCTTGGAAAAATTGTCGATGCGGTATCGATCATCAACACCGGTGCCAAGTACAACGACGAAGTTTTTCAATTTAGCGTAGGTCTCAACGGTGTAGGTACCAAAGCCGTCAATGCACTGTCCAGCCTCTTTCGTGTCACAGCCTATCGCGACGGCAAATATGCCGAAGCCACATTTGAACGAGGCGATCTTAAAAACGAAAAAAAAGGCAAAACCAACGAACCCGATGGCACGCTCATTGAGTTTTTACCAGACACTAAAATCTTTAACGAATATGAGTATAACTTTGAATATGTCGAACGGCGCATGTGGAATTATGCCTGTCTCAACAGCGGCCTCACGCTCATCTTCAACAAACAAAAATTCATCTCCAAAAACGGCCTGCTCGACTTTCTCAATGCCGAGGTCGGCGACAAAGTCACTTATGAACCCGCCTACTTCAAAGGGCAATACCTCGAATTTGCTTTTACCCACACATCCAACTATGGCGAGAACTATTTCTCCTTTGTCAACGGCCAATACACCGGCGATGGCGGCACCCACCAAAGTGCTTTCCGCGAAGGCATTTTAAAAGGCGTCAACGAATACTATAAAAAGAACTACAACGGCATTGATGTGCGCGAATCGATCAGCGGTGCCGTAGCGGTTAAACTCAAAGACCCCATTTTTGAATCGCAAACCAAAAACAAACTCGGCAATACCGATGTGCGTTGGATCGTACCCGACACACGCAGTGCCGTCGTCGATTTTCTACACAAAAATCCCGACGCCTCCAAAAAGCTACAAGAAAAAATCAACCAAAACGAACGCCTGCGCAAAGAACTCAACGCCGTTAGAAAAGAAGCCAAAGATGCCGCGCGAAAAGTCGCCATCAAAATTCCCCATTTCAAAGACTGCAAAAATCACTACGACGACAAAAAACAAGGGGAAGAATCCACCATCTTCATCACCGAAGGCCCGTCGGCTGCAGGTTCCATGGTGGCCTCACGTGACGTGATGAACCAAGCCATCTTTGGCCTCAAAGGCGTACCGCTCAATGTCTTTGGCCGCACAAAAGCCGCCATTTATAAAAACGAAGAACTCTTTAACCTCATGACTGCCCTCGGCATTGAAGACAGCATTGAAAACTTACGTTTCAACAAAGTCGTCATCGCCACAGACGCCGACTACGATGGCTTTCACATCCGCAACATGCTGATGACATTCTTCCTCTATTATTTTGAAGAACTCGTCACCTCGGGGCACATCTACATTCTCGAAACGCCCCTGTTCCGAGTGAGAAACAGCAAAGAAACCCGCTATTGTTATACCGAAAAAGAAAGCGAAGCAGCCATCAAAGCCATTCGCGGCCCCGAAGTCACTCGTTTTAAAGGGTTGGGTGAAATTTCGCCCAAAGAATTTGGGCAATTCATTGGCAAGGACATCCGCCTCATCAAAGTCGATGTCCGCTCCCTGGCCGCGGTGCATAACATGCTCGAATTTTACATGGGCAAAAATACGCCCGATCGTCGCGATTACATCATTGAAAATTTGGTATAATCAGGCTTCGCAAAAGACCAAATAAACCTATATGGACTTTTATCCGTTTCCGTGATCTGCTGATAATCGCATAAAAACAGCCGCAAGTCTGCAAATCAACCATTCATCTTTCTAACACAGAGTACTATCATGGCCTATATCGACACCCTATTTGACCGCTACTACATGGAACACGCGTCTTATGTCATTAAAGACCGTGCCATTCCCAACATTGATGACGGATTAAAACCCGTTCAACGGCGCATTCTGCACGCACTTAAAGAGCAAGACGACGGTAAATTTCACAAAGTGGCCAACATCGTGGGCCAAACCATGAAGTACCATCCTCACGGTGACCTATCGATCAATGGTGCATTGGTCAACTTGGCCAACAAAGATCTGCTCATTGAAAAACAAGGCAACTTTGGCAACATCTTCACCGGTGATTCTGCATCAGCCGCTCGTTACATCGAATGCCGCCTTACAAAACTGGCCAACGATGTGCTCTTCAATCACGAAGTCACCGAATACATCGAATCTTATGACGGGCGCAACAATGAACCCGTTAGCTTCCCCGCAAAAATACCCGTCTTGCTCACCCAAGGCACCGAAGGCATAGCCTCGGGCATGGCCACACGCATTTTACCACACAATCTCATCGAACTCCTACACGCACAAATTCAATATCTCAAAGGCGAAGACTTCCAAGTTTTTCCAGACTTTCCCACCGGCGGTTATGTCGATGTGACCGAATATGCCGACGGCAATGGCAAAGTGCTCGTGCGTGCCAAGCTCGACACCAAAGACCCCAAAAGCATTGTTGTTCGCGAACTTCCCTTTGGTGCCACAACAGAATCGCTCATTGCATCTGTTGAAGCAGCGGCCCGTAAAAACAAACTCAAAATTGCAGGCATCAGCGACTACACCGGTGAAGAGGTCGAAATCGAAATTCGCCTTGCCCGGGGTGTACACGCAAAAGACACGATAGATGCACTTTATGCATTCACCGACTGTGAGCAATCCATTAGCATCAATGCACTGGTCATCAAAGACGGTCGGCCACACATTGGCTCTGTCACTGAAATGCTCAAATACAATGCCGATCATACCGTAGAAATTCTCACTGCGGAACTCAAAATTGAGCAAAAACAACTGCGTGACAAATTACACGCCAAAACACTCGAACAGATCTTCATTGAAGAACGCGTTTACAAAGCCATTGAAGAAGTCACCGAAGCCGATGGCGTCATCCAAGCCGTGTTTGATGGCCTTGTTCCTTACCAACCCAAAATCAAACGCGAAGTCACCAAAGACGATGTCGATACCCTGCTCAGAATTCCCATTCGCCGCATTTCGCTCTATGACATCAACAAAGCACAAAAAGAAATGCGCGACATGCGTGCCCGGCTCAAAGAAATTCAGACCAACTTGGGCAACATCACGGGTTTTACCATCGACTTTCTTGAATACCTCGTTGACCAATACCAAGATCAATATCCCCGACGCACCGAGGTTGGCTCTTTCAGTCAGGTTGATGTGCGCGAAGCGGCCCAGCGCAATCTCAAACTGCGCTATGACAAAAACACGGGCTACCTCGGTTACGATGTCAATGGCAATGTGCTCATGGACGTCTCACAATATGACCGGGTGCTCGTTATTCGACAAAACGGCACCTATTCTCTCCACGACGCGCCAGATCGGCTCTTTGTAGACAAAGGCATGCTCTTTTGCGGCTTTGTCGATTCAGAGCGTATTTACACCCTCATCTATCGCGAAAAGAAAACGAACTATCCTTGCATCAAACGTTGCACGCTCGACAAGTTCATTATGAATAAAGGGTATGAAATTGTGCCCGAAGGGTGTAAGGTGCTTAAGTTTACCACCAACCGTGACCTGAATGTTCACGTGAGCTACAAACCCAAACCTCGGGTGCGCATTCTTGAAGAAGAATTTGCAGTTGAAGACTATTTGGTGAAGGGTAAAACGGCCAAAGGTATTCGGTTGGCCAACCGGGAAGTTAAGAGTGTCAAGTTCATTGGTGGGGGAGCGGATACGGGTGGTGACGAGGAGGGATAACACCGGTTTGGAAATACATTTGAAATAAAAAATCCGACGTCAATGACGTTGGATTTTTTGTTTGTTACACAGAAATTTGGCTTTATCTTGAGGCTTACTTCTCCTTATTCACCTTCTTAAAAGGACACAAACTATGATCTATGACATGAGAACGTACGACTTGCAGCCGGGTGCTTTGCAAACTTATATGGAAGCTGTGAAAGAGGTGGCGCTTCCGGTGCGGGAAGACAATGGCATTCAGCTGGCGGGGTGGTATTATACCGATATTGGCACTTTGAATCGTGTGGTTCACATTTGGGCTTATCGGGACTATACGCACTTTGAAGAGGCCCGGCAGGCTGTGCGCAATGATCCGCGTTGGATTAATGAATACCTGCCCCGTGTCAAAGGCCTTATTGTGCGCCAGCAAGACAGCATCATGCGTGCGTCCGATTTTTTTGAAGAACGCAGTTAAAATAGATGGGTTTTTCTGCCTGCCTGCCTGCCTGCCTGCCTGCCTGCCTACAATTCATGTATAAGCGTCTATAATTAGCACAATTATAAATCATTGACAAAGACATCGTGATTTGGCACTTTGCCTTATACTTTCTTCTCCCAGAAATATTTGGCACCCATAAAAGTGGGTGACTATCTTGCGAGTGGGTTGACATCTTGTCTGGATGGCAGATGTTAGTACAAGCATAAAAAACACAATAAAATCATACAATGTAAACAATGCTAAAAGGCACGGTTATTTTTATTTAAAACGCTATTTGCACGGACGGTTTCACAGAACAAGTCTAACAAAGGAATATGGACATGGCAGCCAAAAAGAAAGAAACCAAAAAGTCCAATACAACGGCCTCCAATACAGAACCAAACACCACAAAACCGGTCAAAAAATCACGGGCTAAAAAAGCTGCCAAAAAAACAACCCTTCAACCAACCACAAGTGTGCGAACCATACAACAAGCGGGAAGGGGTTTTCCAATTGTTGCTATTGGTGCGTCGGCGGGGGGATTAGAAGCTTTTGAAACATTTTTTAAAGCCATGCCCTTAGACAGTGGCATGGCCTTTGTTTTAATTGCTCACCTCGACCCCACACATGCAAGCATTTTGGCAGATATTCTACAAAAAAGCACAAAAATGCGGGTGCTTCAGGTGGAAGACGGTGTAGAAGTGCTCCCAAATACCGTGCATGTTATTCCACCCAATAAAACCCTCTCCATTCTAAATGGCATCCTTCTACTCAATAGCCTACTCCTACCTCGGGCTGAAAATTTGCCCATTAACATCTTTTTCCGTTCCTTGGCACAAGACCAAGGTGCCAATGCCATTGGCATTATTCTTTCGGGAAATGGTACCGATGGCACCCTGGGCCTCAAAGCCATCAAGGACGAATTGGGCATGGTCATGGTTCAAAGCATAGAATCTGCCAAGTTTGATGGCATGCCCCAAAGTGCCATTGCAACAAACCTCATAGACTATGTGTTGCCACCTGAAAAGATGCCAAAACAATTGATTCAGTACGCGACAACCGATAAAAGGTCTCCCTTTTCAACAATCGCAGACATCGGAACGGGACCCATTGCTTTGCAAAAAATCTTCGAGCTGTTGCGAACTCGCACCGGACACGACTTTTCTCATTACAAAAAGAACACCATTTGTCGCCGCATTGAACGGCGCATGCACATCCACAAAATTGATGACATTTTGGCCTATGTTCGCTACCTCCAAGAAGAGCAGACCGAAGTCGATGCTTTATTTCAAGAACTCCTCATAGGTGTCACACACTTTTTTCGAGACGCGGAAGCGTTTGAAATACTCAAAAAAGACATCTTACCAAAACTACTCGTGGGAAAACCAAAAAATTATACGTTCCGCGTCTGGATACCCGGTTGCAGCACAGGAGAAGAACCCTATTCGATTGCCATCCTCTTAAAAGAGTGCATGGAAGATCTCCAGTGCCACGTAAACCTCCAAATATTTGGAACAGACATTGACCGAAGGGCCATTGGAAAAGCTCGGGCGGGCGTTTATCCCAATAGCATTGCTGGAGACATAAGTCCAGAGCGTTTGAAGCGCTATTTTGACAAAGAAGAAGACCATTATCGCATTAAAAAATCGGTTCGTGAGGTGTTGATTTTTGCACCCCAAAACGTGATCAAAGACCCCCCATTCACCAAAATAGATCTGATCTGTTGTCGCAACCTCCTAATTTATTTGAACTTAGAATTACAGCAAAAACTTTTGCCTTTGTTCCACTACAGTTTAAAAACCGACGGCATCCTCTTTTTAGGATCTTCAGAAACCATTGGCCAAACAACAGACCTCTTTGAACGGATAGACCAAAAATGGAAAATTTACAGGCACCTGCCACGGACATTATCCACACGCAGATCCCTCAGTTTTCCCCCGGTGAAAATGGAGGACGACATGCCCAACTCAAAAGATGACGAAACCATTAGACACGCCGAAGAATTAAGCGTGCTTCAATTGGCACAAACAATATTGGAAGAAAGCAATGTGTCTCCCTCTGTGATCATTGACAACGCATTTAATATCGTTTATATCCACGGACGAACGGGCAAATATTTGGAACCTGCCCCAGGCAAAGCCAGCGCAAATTTACTTGAAATGGCCAGACCAGGGCTCAGAAGTGAACTCAGTACTGCCATCGCAGAACTGCGCTCAAAAGACGCACCGGTCATTCGCAAGAACATTGCAGTAGACACCAACGGCAATCAAGTTGTCACAGACCTTGTCATTCGGCCCATACTAAAACACACAGACAAACGCGGGTTTATCATGGTGACATTTGAAACGCCTGTAATGATCCAGAAATCACAACAAACGAGTTCAGCGAAAAAACCAGCATCCACCCAAGACATTAACCTGGAGCTGCGACACACACGAGAAAGCCTACACATTACAGTTGAGGAACTTGAAACATCAAACGAAGAACTCAAATCGACGAACGAAGAGCTACAATCGACGAATGAAGAGTTGCAAAGCACCAACGAAGAGTTGGAGACATCCAAAGAAGAGATGCAATCGCTCAATGAAGAATCTGAAACGGTCAATACAGAACTTCAAAGCAGAATTCAAGAACTGTCAACAGCGCACGACGACATGAAAAACCTGCTCGACAGCACACAGATTGCAACCCTCTTTTTAAATACCGATTTGGGTATCCATCGTTTTACGCCCAGAATAACCGAACTCATCCCGCTCTCAAACACAGACATAGATCGTTCCATTGCACACTTTTCTCACAATTTGATCGACGTTGATTTTGCAGCATGTGCCAATCAGGTACTCGCAGATTTGGCAGTGATTGTACGCGAAGTAGAAAACAAAAACAACCAATTCTTTATCATGCGCGTGCGCCCCTATCGCACCATAAAAAACGTCATTGAAGGTGTGGTCATCACATTTGACAACATCACCGAACGCAAATTGATAGAAGAGCAGCTTCGGCTCAGCGAGGTTCATACCCGAGCGGCACTCAAAATGTTATCATCGAGTACAACGGTGGCGCAAGTAGACAAAGACCTGCGATATATCTGGGTTTACAACCCACACCCTGATTTTGTGGTGAAAGATATTTTGGGCAAACGCGACGACGAACTTGCAACAAATGCAGGCACTCTTCAACTGCTCGAGCTAAAACGCCGGGTCTTAAAAAGTGGCATTGTAGAAACAGAAGAAATCACCTTTCCAATCTCTGGCAAAGAACAAATCTATAAAATAACAGCCGAGCCCATACGGGATGCTACGCAAGAAATAATTGGCGTCATAACCGCAACCGTAGACATCACAGATCTACAGGTATCGAAAAATCGTTCGGAATCGCCAAAAAAATAAACCGCGACCCACAAAGTCAAGTGGTTTTATGTAGACGTTTTATTTTGTCTTTCAATAACAAGATAAAGGATATCAAGCATGCCACAGGGTCCCGATCCATCTTCCAATTTGCGCAAACAGGCCGAGAGGAAAATAGCGCCTCGTCTTGGTAGCGTGTCTGAACTGGCTGCACTATCTGCCGAAGAGACGCAGCGTTTGCTCCATGAGTTGCAAGTGCATCAAATTGAATTGGAAATGCAAAATGAAGAACTGCAGCGTGCACAAAACGAACTGGAAACGTCGCGCGACAGATATTCAGACCTCTATGACTTTGCCCCCGTGGCCTATTTTACCATTGGTGAAAAAGACACGATTGAAGAAGCCAATCTTACAGGTGCCACCCTATTGGGTGTGGAAAGACACACTTTGATTGGCCAATCATTGAGCCGTTTTGTATTGCCAGAACACCAAGACACTTTTTATTTGCATCGCAAACAGATTCTCGAAACAGGTGAATCCCAAAGATGTGAAATAGAAATGATCACAGCGATGGGCACCAAATTTTTCGGTGAATTGAAAAGCCTTATTGTCACGGAACGTGGCACATCTAAAAATCGATATCGGGTTGCCATCAGTGACATCACACAACGTGTCGTGGCAGAAAAAGAAATTATAAAAACCCACAACTTAGAATCTCTGGGTCTTCTGGCAGGGGGCATCGCCCATGACTTTAACAACGTCCTCACAGGCATATTTGCCAATATCCAAATGCTGCAACTCACATTGGATAAAGATGCTCCCGGATACCATTATGTAACAGACGCATGGGATGCAACCCTCAAAACAAGAGACTTAACAGCACAGCTGTTGACCTTTGCCACGGGTGGCACCCCGCTCAAAGAAATTGCCTCTATTGAGGAACTCATCAAAAGAACAACCCAACTGTCTTTAAGCGGGTCCAAAACAAGACCTGCGTACCATTTTTCAGAAAACCTCTTTGCAGCAGATATAGACGTGAGCCAGATCGGCCAAGTTATTCAAAACCTGGTCATCAATGCCAACCAGGCCATGCCCAGTGGGGGAATCTTAAACATATCTGCCGACAATGTCAGATTCGCCACCGAAAATGCATATGGATTAAAAGCAGGCGCCTATGTCAAAGTCACATTCACAGACCAGGGCGTGGGCATGTCTGAAGAAATCGTAAAACACATCTTTGACCCCTATTTCACCACCAAACAAGCCGGCCACGGTCTGGGTTTGTCCATCGTTTACTCTATTGTTTCACGCCACGAAGGCCACATCGCCGTTCGTTCCAAAGTCGACACCGGCACAACATTCGAACTCTTTCTACCCGCGTCGGAGGAAAAAACCGTTGCGCTTGTTACAAAAGAAAAGACCTTGCCCACTGGAACAAGTAAAATTTTGATCATGGACGATGAAGACATCATTTGCACAACTATTGGCAGAATACTTAGAAAGCTCGGATATGTTGTCGATACCGCTTCGGATGGCCATGAAGCATTACAGGCCTATCAGGCTTCTGTAGATGCGGGTTCTCCTTACCACATTGTCATCATGGATTTGACCATTCCTGGCGGGATGGGTGGCGAGGAAACCATCCAACAACTCCATCAAAAACACCCCGAAGCCCGCGGGATCGTAACCAGTGGGTATGCCAACAATCCCGTAATGACTGATTATAAAAAGTATGGCTTTAGAGGCCGTGTTAACAAACCCATGGATCTGGGGGTATTGACAAAAACCATTGAGGACGTCTTGGCCCAATAGGGAATTGGATGTGTCTTACACCTTGCCTTCGGCGACTTACACCTTTGCCTTCGGCGACTTACACCTTGCCTTCGGCACGACTTACTTTTTCTCAACAGGCAAGAAAAAGTAAGCAAAAAGTGCCGTCCCTCAGGTGCCGGGAGGGCTGATTTTCCGCAAATACCTTCACGGGATGTAAGCACATAAAATAGCCTGCCAGCTTTAGAGTTTTTATAAAGTTAAGAGCTGGACGGAATGGCGCGGAAAATCGTTGATCGCTTTGTGTGATGGGCATATTGTGTGAACCGTTTATTTTAGATGTTTTCTATATCGATGGCTTGAACGTTCCTGTTCTAAATTTAGAGCAGGAATTTTTTGTGTGTGCGTACACCTTTTTTTTACAACTTGGGATATTATAGACGAAGACCTTCAAACAAAAAAAATCATACTTTAAAACTTGTCAGCTGTATTTTAAAAACAAAAGCGTTCGCACTTTATGTGTGCGAACGCTTTTGTTCTTTTCATTTTCAAACAGACATACACTTCTACCCTACAGGTTCGGGCTCGCGGCGGGGGAAAAAGGCATTCCCTGGATTATTCTTGTCACTTGGACCCACAACATTGCGATCACAATGCACAGGCCGGAACAAACTTTGGCGTTTGGAAGGCAGGGCAGCAGAAACGGCTTCGGGTGGTTCCCACGCGTGCCACTTGCTTCCTATGGTATTGTAACAATTAAAAATGGCACAGCGTTCGCGTTCTTCACTTTTCCACACAACACCTGCGTGCGTGATCGCCTCAGAAAAAAAGAGCACCGATCCAGCAGGGCATTCGTAACTGTCCCACAAGGGGCTGTCTTCATTGTCTGTAGAAGGCGGTCTATTAAAGGTGGCCTTGTGGCTGCCGCTTAGAAAGAGCGTGCCACCATCTCCTTTGACAATAGGGTTGAGTTCCCAAACCACGCGCGTCAATCCACTGTTCGCTTTGCCAGGCAGGGAGTGATACGTATGGTGATTGCCGGGGAAATTGAACATACCGCTGCCACCATGAGGACGAAACGTCTTATTGCCAGGCCCCCACGGGCGAAGGGTTAAGAAACTGCCTTCACACCGGAAACCATACCCATCATCTGAAGCCAGCGGGTCATAGGCGACAAATTCATTCATAAAACCAACCACACTCGGATGATCGAGCAAGCGCTGCAAAGGTCCACCGACTGAAGATCGTTCATGCTCGGGAATAGATTCGGGTTCACGCGCCATTTGATACGCGAAGTCGCGCATTTCGGTGATGTCACTTTCATCAAGCACAGCGGGAATAGACAACCAGCCACGGGTGTCAAAAATGTATTTTTGTTCCTCGGTCAGAGTGATGGCAGGCAAGCCGTCGGCGTTGGTGGTTTTGGACATGTGTGTTGGCCTTTGTGGAATGGGATTCAAAGTATCGGGTTTTTCACGGTTGGGTTTAAGATGCAGCTTTGTTTTGGGGTTTTCCAGTGAAAAAATACCTGCTATGCCTACGGCGTCCTACTTTTTTCAACAGCCAAAAAAGTAGGCAAAAAGGCTGCCGCTGCGCGGGGCTTTTTAAAGGGCTTCAGTGTTTTTACGAACGTAAACCACCCTCACCTGCCCGCGCAGTTCCCACACCCCACCTCGTGTTCCACACGCCCTTCAACCCACACATCAACACCCACCAACTGCACAACGGCCCCTTCCACCAGGAGGTCGATTCAGGTTTTGGTCCTTGTTCCCCCTTTTAGGGGGCTAGGGGGTGCTTTTTTTAGATTGCAACAACCTCAGCAGACACAATTTCTTCAAATGTATTTAATGCACGATCTTCGGCATCGCGCACCTGATATAAAAGTTCGACTGCTTTTTTGACGCGTCCTTCATCTTGAATATGGTCTTCTCGATGACCAAAAAAAGGAAACAGTTCAGATATTTCTTGAAGGGCGTTGTAA
>JBLHJX010000112.1:0-16219 GCA_047619225.1 Candidatus Latescibacterota bacterium | reverse complement strand
CTGTGTTGCAAGTGGGTACCGTTGGGTATAAAAATCGAGTACGGTGAACCCTTCAAAATTGGCACCAATACGGTTGCTGTAGGTGTAGCCTTGATTGAGATGGGGCATAAGTTTGTCGTGTATATGAAGACAGATTGTTTTGGGTTGTCGGTTGTTGTACGACAGTGCGGGATGTGCTGGTGGTTCTAAATATGGGGATAAGCACGGTGTTGTCAATGGGTTGTGGGCATTTTGATGGGGTGGTGTGGGACTTGCTCTGGATCACGAAGGGCACGAACCCACCACAGACAACCACCAAAAGCCACGAAGCCTTTACTTCCCCCCCACGGAGGTGACTATGAAGTCAGATGGTCTACGACATTACTTTAGAGATACATCTTCCCAAATTATAGGTTTTCTGGTGTTTGGGAGGATGTGGTGTTCGTGCTTTTCGGGGTGCATCTTCTTCGTGTTCTTCGTGATCCAGCCAGTCTATAGTGCATTCGAATTTCACCCCGTAGGTGCGCAAGCCGCTGGCGTGGGGGATGTGGGGGTGGCGCACGTGAATGGGGCGGAAGGGTTGTTTTGGAACCCCGCGGCGGTTGTGTTTGGCAAGGGAATGGATCTATTTGCGACTTATGATCGGCCCTTTGATTTGGCGGCATTGGAAAGTCAAGCGGTTGCAGGGTCTGTGCGGTGGGGGCAGCATGGATTGGGTGGTACGTATGAAGGGTTTGGTTTTGAGTTGTATCGGGAGCAAGTGTTTGGGGGGGTATATGGGTATCGGGTATCGGATCGGGTGGGGATGGGATTGCGCATTCGGTCACTGGCTTTGACTCTTTTTGGGCGGGAGAATCGGCAGTGGATGGCGCTTGATTTGGGTGTGCGGGTGTTGTTGAGTGATTCGGTTGGGTGGGGTGTTGTGGCTTGGAATGCAAGTGGGGTGCGCACGGGTGTTTTGGGGCAAGGGGGTGCTATGGGGCTGGCTGTTCGGGTGGCTGATACGGCCAATTTGTTTGCCTCTGTGCAAAAAGAAGCGGGTGTGCCAACGGGATTTGGGGTGGGTGTGCAACATCATGTCGCAACGATGTTGGTTTTGCGAGTGGGTATAGGATCGCAGCCTGAGCGTTTGTCTGCTGGATTCGGTTTGCATCGTGGGTGGTTTGTGATGGATTATGCTGGTGTTTGGCACACGGTATTGGGGATGTCACATCGGGTGTCGTTGCGCATTGGGCGGTAATGTGAAGATCATGGCGACGAATTAGGAGAGATGTGTTGGAAATGAGGGATCAAAACCGTTCCCTAATTGTGTTTTTTCTTCGTGATTCCGGTTTCAGGATTCTTTGTTTATCTTCCTCCAACTATATGATTTTTCAAGGGATTTCGTCTTGACAGTAAGATGTCCTTCACCTATTTTTTGTGTTTGACCGTGTTTCCTTCTGACTTTTGGATGCCTTATGGATTGGGTGAAGAAAATTCTGCGCGAAGTCGTGCTGTTTGGTGCGTGTGCTGTGTTTACTGGCATTGTGGGGCTTGTTGTATTGGATCAAGTCATTATGCCCAGGTTTGTGCGGCAAGGTGTGCAGGTGTCTGTACCGGATTTGGTGGGGTTGAAACCCGCGCAAGCACGTGCCCGATTGTCGGGCAAGGCCTTAAATATGAAGCAGCAAGAACCCCGGTGGGATGCTTCTGTGCCCGAAGGTCATATTGTGTCGCAAAATCCGCCCGCCAACGCCAAGGTGAAACCCAATCGCACGGTTTATATTGTGCCGAGTTTGGGCGGGCGACTTTTTGCGGTGCCCGATGTCAAGGGCCGTGCTTTGCGGCAAGCGGGATTATGGCTTGAACAAGCCGATTTGAAGATGGGTACTGTCGATTACGCGGCGTCTACGCGTGTGAAAGACGGTCTTGTTATTGCGCAGTCGGTTGCGGCGGGAAAAGAAGTTGATTCGGGAACATTGGTGGATTTGGTGGTGAGTACTGGCCCGCCACGTGAAGTGGTGGATGTGCCAAACGTGGTGGAGATGAAGCTGATTGAAGCGCGTCGAATTTTGACTTCGTTGGGACTGCGCACGGATAATATGCGATATGAATTTAGCACCGCATATGAGCCCAATGTGGTGATTCGACAAGAGCCAGAGGCGGGTTCGCCGATTAAACGTGGCTCTAATGTGGTGTTGATCGTGAGTAAATTGTAAACGTAATTTCAGCCATGAGAATCTTATGCCCAAGATTGCTCCATCCTTTTTATCTGCAGATTTTAGCCGGTTGGCGCACCAAATTCGTGAGGTCGAGAAGTCTGGGGCCGAGTATATCCATTTGGATGTGATGGATGGGCATTTTGTGCCCAATATTTCTTTTGGTCCACTGGTGGTTGATGCGGTGCGTAAAAAGACGGATTTGGTTTTGGATGTGCATGTGATGATTTCACATCCGGGTCAATATGTACAAGACTTTGCAGATGCGGGTGCCGATATTTTAACGGTTCATGTTGAGGTAGAAGAAGATGTGCCCGATTTGTTGGGGCGGATTCAAGATGCGGGCATGAAGCCGGGCGCCACTTTGCGCCCCGGCACACCAATAGAGACGCTGTTTCCGTTGTTACCCCACCTGTATTTGGCGTTGGTAATGTCTGTAGAACCTGGGTTTGGTGGGCAATCTTTTATGCCCGAATCTTTGCAGCGTGTGCGGGCTTTAAAGGCCGAAATTGACCGTTTGGGCCTGGAAACAGAGATTGAAATAGATGGTGGTATTGGCATCAATAACGCCCGCGAGGCTGCCAAAGCAGGTGTAGATGTGTTGGTGGCAGGTTCGGCAGCTTTTCGAGGCGGTACGATCGTGGAGAATGTGGCGGCAATTCGTCAAGCGGCAATGGGGGTTTAAATCTCATCATTCTGCTTGAAGTAATGGGTGTAACTTGTTGAAACACATGTGGTTCTTTATCCTTAAAATGCTTGCGTGAATTTGACAAAGCTTCTATATTACACGTTCTGTCTCCGGTTTTTACCTTTTGTGGCACAAGGACTTTGGCATGTTTGAGCTGTTAAGCGAACGTCTTGAAGGCGCATTTAAAAAGCTTCGTGGACATGGCCGGCTATCTGAATCAAATATTGATGAGGCCATGCGGGAGGTGCGTCGTGCCCTCTTGGAAGCCGATGTCAATTACAAGGTGGCCCGGTCTTTTATCGCCAAAATTCAAGAAGAGGCGATAGGCCAAGAGGTGCTCAAGACAGTTTCACCCAGTCAGCAAGTGGTGAAAGTTGTCCACGATGCACTGGTTGACCTGATGGGCACTCAAAGCGCAGGATTGACCCTTGCCAATGAGCCGCCTTCTGCGATTATGATGGTGGGTTTGCAGGGCGCCGGAAAAACAACGACTTCTGGAAAATTGGGTTTGCTGCTCAAATCTCAGGGCAAAAAGCCTTTGTTGGTGGCCGCCGATATTTATCGGCCTGCTGCTGTTGAGCAGCTTTGTATATTGGGTGAGCAAGTTGGTGTGTCGGTGCACCGTGAACCAGAAGGCACCGATGCGGTAGAGATTTGCAAAAAGGCCATGGATCGGGCCAGAGCAGAGGGTTATGATGTTGTGATTCTCGATACGGCTGGGCGATTGCATGTGGATGATGAGCGGATGGACGAGGTGTTTGACATCCGCGAGGCGGTTGGGCCATCTGATATTTTGTTTGTTTGCGATGCCATGACCGGGCAAGATGCCGTGTCTGCGGCATCGGCGTTTCATGAGAAATTGAATTTTACAGGTGTTGTGCTCACGCGGATGGACAGCGATACACGTGGGGGGGCTGCACTTTCGATTCGCGAAGTAACTGGGGTGCCCATTAAGTTTATTGGCACCAGCGAAAAGCCCGAAGGTCTTGAAATTTTTCATCCAGACCGGATGGCGTCTCGCATTTTGGGCATGGGCGATGTGCTCACGTTGGTTGAAAGAGCCCAGGCGACGATTGACGACGATCAAGCCAAGATAATCGAACAAAAGCTTCGCACAGCCTCTTTTACGTTTGATGATTTTTTAGATCAAATGGCCCAAATTCGCAAGATGGGGCCTTTGGATCAATTGATGAAGATGATCCCGGGTGTGAGTAAAGCCATGCCCGATATGCAGGTTGATGAAGGCGCTTTTTCTCATATTGAGGCCATCATTTATTCGATGACCAAAGATGAACGTGCCAAGCCGCATATTATTAATGGCAGCAGGCGCAAGCGCATTGCCAAGGGCAGTGGGCAAAATGTTCAAGAAGTGAATAAGCTGATCAAGCAGTTCAATATGATGCAGAAGATGATGAAACGTATGTCCAGAATGGGCAAGTCAGGGTCTATGGGCATGCCGATGTTAGGTTAAAGTAGGTCATCAGATACACGACAATTACCGTTGTATTATCCGTTCAACCAGCAGTTCAAAGTCAAGGAGTAGCGTTTTGGTTCGACTTCGTTTGTTGCGTATGGGGTCCAAAAAGGCACCTTTTTATCGAGTGGTAGCAGCCAATTCAAGTGCACCACGTGACGGTCGTTTTATTGAGATTTTGGGGCATTATAATCCAACAAAACACCCCCAAATTGTTGAGTTGAAAACAGATCGTGTGCAGTATTGGTTGGGTGTGGGTGCACAGCCTTCGGATACTGTGCGCAGCTTGTTTCGCCAACAAGGCATTCTCAAACTGATACATGAAGCGCGCCAGGCTCCTGGAGCTTCTTCGGAAGCAGTCCCTGAGGCGTAGTTTTGGCAGACAACAACTTGGACTCTATTGCCATTGGCAGGGTTTCGAAACCTCGGGGCATTCGTGGTGAGGCGTTTTTGGTGCCTTTAACGGATTTCCCCGAACGTTTTCAGGGCTTGCAGATTGTGCAAGCAGAAACCCCAAACGGTTCTCATACCGAGCTTGATATTGATTACGTGCGGCAATACGGCAACCGTATGGGCATCAAGTTTCGAGGTGTAGATACGCCTGAAGCGGTGGGCTTGTTTCGCAACTATGTGATTCTCGTGTCCCGCGATGCTGTTCATCCCTTACCCGATGATACGTTTTACGTGTTTGAGGTGATTGGCATGACGGTTGAAACCATATCTGGCGAGTTGGTTGGCAAAGTGGTCGATGTGTTGTCGATTCCGGCCAATGATGTGTATGTGGTAGATCGCAATGGCGAAGAATTGCTTTTGCCGGCGGCACGGGATTTGATGACGATCGATCGAGATGCGGGCAAGATTGTGGTGCAAGAGATCGAAGGTCTTTTATAGTTTGCCACAGCTTTTGTACGCGTGATTTGAAGAGTGGCCCATGCGCATCGATGTGATTTCGATCTTTCCACAACAGATTCAAGACGCGCTCAGTTATAGCATTCCAAAACGCGCGATGGAAGATGGTTTGGTGGCGGTGCACGCGCACAACTTGCGCGATTATACAACCGACAAACATCAAACCGTAGATGATACACCTTATGGTGGTGGCGCGGGGATGATTTTTAAGCCTGAACCTTTGGCACGCGCTATTGAAGATGTGCCACAAGGTGGGCGGGTCATTTTTTTATCTCCAGAAGGTCGCAGGCTCGATCAATCGTTGGTGAATGAACTGTCTCTTGAAGATCATTTGGTGTTGTTGTGTGGGCATTATCGGGGCATTGACGAGCGGATCAGAGAGCGGTATGTGACCGATGAGATTTCTGTTGGTGATTATGTTTTAAGCGGCGGTGAGTTGCCCGCTCTTGTGTTGATTGATGCGGTGATTCGGTTGTTGCCAGGGGCTATTGGCGATGCGGAGTCTGCGCTTGAAGATTCTTTTCAAAATGGTTTGCTCGATTGTGCATGGTTTACACGCCCGCGTTCTTTTAATGGGTTGGATGTGCCCGATGTGTTGTTGAGCGGTGACCATAAAAAAGTTGCGGCATGGCGACGTGAAAATGCTTTAGAGCGGACGCGCCAACGTCGACCCGATTTGTTGGACGATGAATAACAGAACGAGATGTTTTCAATTTTGCATTCTTAGATTTTGCAGTCGGCATTTTTCACAGGCGAAGGCCTACGGCGCAAGTCATTTTGCATTTTTTTAAGGAGTACCTAAATCATGGACGCCATTATGGATTCAATTGGTGCAAGTCAAATGCGCGATATACCCGACTTTGGGGCAGGAGATACGGTGCGTGTGCATGTACGTGTGGTCGAAGGTGAAAAAGAGCGCGTTCAGGTTTTTGAGGGCATTGTGATAAAGCGCAAAGGCGCTGGCGTTCACGCAACGTTTACGGTGCGCAAAATTGCCAGTGGTGGCATTGGTGTTGAGCGTGTATTCCCAACACATACCCCACGAATTGCACAGCTTGAAGTGCTGCGTCGGGGTAAAGTGCGTCGTTCCAAAATTTATTATATGCGTGATTTGCGGGGGCGTGCAGCACGCATTACAGAACGTCGTCGGGACACCTAAAGTTTATGCCTCCGCGCAGAGACACGCGTCGTTCACGCCAACGACGTGCATCTGAACCAGAATCTCGTGAGCTGCCGTATTCCAGGCGCAACATACGTTTTTTTATGCTTGGGATTGTTTTCATTTTGGTGGGATATTTTTGCACAGCACGCCCCCCTGTTGATGGGTTTGTGTCTTTGACACTTGCACCCATTTTGTTGGGTTTGGGTTATTGTGTGTTTATTCCCATCGCGTTGTTAATTGGTGAGAAAAAAGACACATCCTTGGGTGAAGAACCTATCGCGGAATAAGGTTGTTATTTGGGCGATTAGCTCAGTTGGTTAGAGCGCCTGCTTTACACGCAGGAAGTCACTGGTTCGAATCCGGTATCGCCCACCATAAATGTTGTAAAATAAAGGCTTACAAGAGTATTCTTGTAAGCCTTTTTGCGTTTAGGTCGTATGCTCAAAAGCTGGCAACCTAAAACTTCACAATCCATGTGTGGAGTTACTGGTGTATAGTTTAAGATTCTGATCTACCAAAAAAGAGACGGTCCTGAGGCGTGACACGGCTCACATACCGTTGATCTCAAGCCCGAGCTTGGCGAAGTAGACGCCGCAGAGACTGTCCAGGCTGCGGATGGTGCGCAGATATTCGGCAACCGTTCGGTGGTAGTCACCCTCGGCCCGCAGGAGGTTGCGAGAGGCGTTCAACAGTTCGTCCAGGGAGAGGGTGTGATCCAGGTAGTCCTGGCGTTTGAAGGTGTAGATACGAAGTCTGGATGCCCTCAGATCCGAGAGCTGCCGAATGCGACCGACGATGTTATCGAGTTCGGCTTTATGCTCCCCGATTCGGGAACGCAAAGCGGCCTCTCGCTGTTCGATCCCGGCTTCGGCCGAGCGGACGTCGGCAAGGGCTTTTGCTCGTGAATGACGAAGGACGTTGTGGTCGAATTTTTTGAATCGCAGGCCAAGGCCCGCTGAGTAAGAATCGTGTCTGTCGGCTCTCGATTCGGCATAATTGTAGCGACCGTCCATCGCAACGGTGATGTTCCACTTTCCCCGCTCAGCCAATCGGACTTTTTCCATCGCGTTTTCGATCACCCGCTGAAGGATCTCAGATTCTGTATCGTGGGTGAGTGCTCTTTTGAAAATGTGCCCGAACGGTTCGACAAGGTAGTGTCGTCCCAGATGATCTGCATCCGATACATCTACGGACACTTCTTCGATGGAGGCGACCGAATCGCGCGGAATCGCCAGCAGTTGCACCAGCTGGATTTCTCGGGTCTCGATTCGGAGCTCCCACTCCCGGATATCGGATGCGAGCGACCCGATCCGATCCAGCATTTCTACACGGTCATTCCCATCGGCGGCTCCAGAAGTGACGAGCATCTGCAGATCGCCTCGATGATGGATGAGTGCCCGTAGCATGGCGGTGGCTTCCGTTCGCTCATAAAAGGTTTCCTGGGCATCTTCGATCTGCTCACGAACCTCGTCGATGTAGTTCAGACGAGCCTCCCGCAGGTCGTTTTCCTCGAATGTTCTCTCGGACAGTCTCTTCAGCTTGGTGTTTGAACTGAACAGGGGAAACTCGATTTTGGATTCCACAAACTGCGCGTGTGACTGGGTGCCACCTTCAAACACGCTGCTGTTTCCGACGCTCAGGTCGGCGGATGCCCCGTTGAAGAATTCTCGCTCTAGGCCCGCCGTGATCTCCGCGCCTTTTTCGGCGTCGGATTCTCTCACGAGTTTCGAATCGACGACGAGGGGCGTGAATTGGGACAGCTCACTTTCGAAGAGGTCGAAGTTGTGCTGCGCCGACTCGAGGCGATAGCGTGCCGCCCGAATCCCCGGGTTGCGGGCAAAGGCCAGTTCGATGACCCTATCGGCTGTGATGATTTGTGTGGGCGTTTGCGCTTTTGATGTGCTCCCTGCCGTAAGAATGCAGAGGAGTAGCACCAACCAGAAAATTGCCTTCTTCACAATGGACCTCCATTAGGTGGGTTCGCGGTTCTGATGTTCCCCTGCCAAAGTGGACAGGTCGTTAAACAAGTTTCAAATTTGAAAAGTTATTTGGACTGAGATATTCTAGGCATGAATGCAACCTGAGTTGATTGTAAAAGGTAATATAATCGGTAATGGCCTGTGTGGCGTATTGCAAAAAAAACACTTGTTACCGATCGGGTAACACTGTTTTGTAAAATACAGTATTCAAAGAGTCTATGTGCGTTTTATTGGCACACACCAAGAGTATGATAAAATCGATGTGAGCGAGGTATAACATGGATATTCGGCCTATCAGAACAGAAGCAGATTACGAAGCTGTTCTTGAAGAAATTGACACTTTATTGGATGCGAGAGAAGGAAGTCCACAAGAGGAACGACTTGAACTTTTAAGCATTTTGGTAGAGGCGTGGGAGGATGAGCACTATCCGATAGGGCCACCAGATCCTATCGAAGCAATTAAATTTATGATGGAGCAAAATGGGTTGACTCGGAAAGATTTGGAATCTTATATCGGACCGAGACCACGGGTTGCAGATGTGCTAAACAGACAGCGCCTTTTGAGTTTGAAGATGGTTCGCAAACTCCACGATGGTCTGGGCATTCCTGCAGAAATTTTGATTCGAGAACCTTCGCCGGTATGGCACCAGGACAAATAGTCTCATTTTGACATTTTGCAAGATTATATATTTCAATAGTTTATTTTCGACATGGCTTTTAGATAGGGTGTTTTACACGCAGGAAGTCACGGGTTCGAATCCGGTATCGCCCACCATAAGTATAAAAAGGCAACACCATGTTTCTACTGGTGTTGCCTTTTTCTTTATGACCGAAACTTAAATGGCTTGGTAGTTCTGTGTAGAGCACCCTCTTTGGGAGCAGGGGGCCGGAGGTTCGAATCCTCTCGCCCCGACCAATAATAAAAACAAAGGCTTACGCGAAAAACGTAGGCCTTTGTCATTTCAGGGCACGTGCTTAGAGACGGAAAAAGAAAAATTCAGAGCTCTGCATAAACATTTAGAAATAAAAGCCTTAGGCATTTAGTCTATGGATTCCTTTTTTGGTCACCTGCTCAAGAAGCACAGGGCAGGAGAGGCGAATCTCTCTGACAGACCATATAAAACAAGGGGTTACGAGTTTGAATCTCGTAGCCCCTTGTTTCATGGTAGGAGTGTGGTAGGAGAAACGCCTTATCTTAAAACGACTGTGTGAGTTTTTGTAAGTAGATGTGAGGGTTTGGATATCTTGTTTTCCACCAGACAACATCTCATCTGACAACTTTGGACGTGTGTATGTTATAAATTAAGTAGTTAAGCGTATGTGGTTTACACCTCCGGATCTGTTTTAGCCCTGCGATGACCGATTTTAATTGTGCCATTTTGTGTGAGAATATTTCTAGCTTGGGACTACTATGGAGTCTTCGACAAAACCTGAAATTATCTTACATTTCTTATGGATTTCTTGCTTTTCCAATGCTTAGGTGATATATTTTTGAAGGTTGTATTACGGACTTATGGATTTCTTGTTTTCCAATGCTTAGGTGATATATTTCCGAAGATTGCGTTACGGACGAGTAAACTTATGAACACCGCCGACTACATTGAGATCGCTAAAAATCGTATTGTGGAGCGATTTCACCCTCTCCGCGTCTTGTTATTTGGTTCTCAAGCCCGACAAGATCCGCGCAAAGATAGCGATATTGATCTGCTCGTAGTGATGTCTGAATCTGTAGACAAACGACAAACTGCCATCGAGATCCGTCGGTCTCTCAATGATCTACCTATCAGCAAAGATATCATTGTGACCACAACCGACGAAATTGAACGACGAGGAGATCTCATAGGCACCGTGCTTAGGCCTGCACTTCGAGAAGGCAAAGTCATTTATGAACGAATCTGAGCAAGTGGACGAAGTAAAACGCTGGCTGAAATATGCACAGGAAGATCTCAATACAGCACAAAATCTGTCAGATCAAGATGATTTTGTCCCACGCCAAGCCTGTTGGTTTGCACAACAATCTGCCGAAAAAGCTCTGAAAGCAATTCTCATATTTTTACAGATCGAATTTCCTTTCAGTCACGATCTTGATGTATTATGCAATTTAGTATCTGATGATTGGGGCTTGAAACCAAAGCATTCTGATCTTGCTAGTTTAACAGAATGGGCAGTAGAATCTCGCTATCCAGGTGATTGGCCAGAAGCAACAGTCGAAGATGCCAATAACGCTGTCCAAGAAGCTCAATCACTTTGGCAAAAAGTCAAAGAGGAATTCCAAAAACGAGACATAATTATCAATTCATAAAAAAAGTCCACGAGTTGGGATTCCAGCAAACTCAAAAAAGCAGGCGTGACAGTATACTCAAAATCTGGTAGGAGTGTGGTAGGAGAAAATCCCGATATTTGCCTATATCTGCTCACATACAGATACTAGATTTTACATGTGCTCACACAAACAAAACGTGCCTATCTTATTGTTATAAAATATGTTGTGAGATTTTATGTTGCTAAAAAATAGGCACTTACGAAAAGTCTTTCATGTTCTTTGGGAGCAGGGAGTCAGAGGTTCGAGTTGTCTCATTTCGACCATATAAAACAAGGGATTATATCAATTACGGGATAACCCTTTTTTGTGTCACATATTTTTGATATCTATCATAGACCAATCTTTGTTGGTATTCATTGGTCTATTGAAAAGCCATTATTTCCCACCTTGTTTTTCAAATGCTCAGATGATATATTTTCAAGATGACATAATAGAGGGTAGAGGCTAAGGTGCCGAATTATTTCTACGATGCCAGTGCGCTTGTCAAAAGATATCATACTGAGTGAGGCACTTTTTTGTCCTCGGATCATCGCCAATGCAGCGTTGCTATGGCAGAAGGTTTGAGGGTGATGAATCCAGAGTTACAAGAATCGAAAGAATAAACGACGTGTTGATTTGGACACCCTCATAATGAACGATCCCGCATGAATTATTCTATTGATTACTTACCCTTCCCCATTTTGAGCGCCAACGTTTGCAGTGTCTGTCTGTGTTCGATAAGCATATAAGGTGAATTCTGGTCGTGCACTTCTACAGAGTCTATCATCGTTGCCGCAGCGAGGCTTAATCCCTCACGGCTATACGTTTCAAAAAACCTTCGATAAAAATAATCTGGATGTACCTCAATATGCAGATCAAAAAAGTGAGCATCCTCCTGTTTTTTTGCTGCGTATCGCCAGATCCACTGACCGCCTGCCGGAATTCGAGTATCAAACACCTCGCGGTGTTCAGAAGCATCTAGAATGACTTCCCGCCCGATGGCACGTTTTTCTTCCGTATGAGACACGGTTTGTGAATGCTTGTTCAAAAGCTTTCCACTGACAAAAATCATAGGCGTTACATAGGTTGGCAGATGGTGTCCTGTGCCTGTGTTTGTCAAACGAATCTCTATTGCAATGGAATCTATGCTGCTGCGAACAGGCACAATCTCCAAGTTCAAAGCCTTTCTAACCGTTTCCGGGTCGTGGATTCCGCGAAAGAGATGTCGACCATTTGGCATATGGCAAGTCTGACAGGTGCTGCCTTGCGCCGCTTGTGGGCTTTCTCTCCATTCGTTATAGGTATTTTGTAAAAGCTTCCCGTTTAAACTCATATCACCAGGTTCAAATTGGTGGCAACCCCGACAAAACTTGGCAGATTCAAAAGCGGGTGTTGGAAGCCCACCCCCATGCCCGGGACCCCGCCAAACTTGTGCTGTTGTGCGTCTCCCGCGTGGGGGGCCATAGCGCACATGGTTTCTCACATGGCAAACCATGCATGTCACTCCTTTGCTCCGAAGCTCAGTATCATAGTTGGGATTATTTACATAGTTATTTTTTTCATTCAATAATGTCGGGTATTGTTCAGCTGCTGGTGCATGGCACACTTGGCAACTTTCCACGAATTGCGGGTTGCTTTCAGAATCATCCAGAAACTGCCCGAGAACACCAGGCCCCATACTTTTGCTGTGAATGGTGGTTTGCCAATCAGACCCCTGTTGTTGATGGCATTGTCCACAGGACTCAGGGTGCATATCCACAGCCGCAGAGTCATAGGCAGCAGGTGCTTGCCCTTGATATGCTATGGGTGTTTGCCAAAAAGTACGTAGAAACGTATCTATATCTACAGGTTGACCTTTTTGTTGATCTATCAGCGCGTTGGCCATGGCGTCTATTTGTGATTGTCTTAAAAAAATCAGCGGACTCTCTTGGTGAGATACCGTGTGATATGCAACAAACGTTTTGGTAATTTCCAGAGGCAAAGCAATTGGACGACGGTAAGCCTCTATGGCATGACATGCAGCACACCCCCGTTGCACAAATACAGACAAACCTGCCCGCACATCTGCATCCTCGACCATGGGTCTTACACCTGCATCCGCTGTTCCGCCTTGAAGCATAAATGCTGCCAAATCTTCGGCCTGCGATTGCGAAAATTCATAATTCGGCATCTTGGCATTTGTTTGCATAGCATTTGGATTTAGCAGATATGCAATCAACCAGGCGCGTCGAATTTTATCACCAACCCCGTCAAGAGCAGGTCCTACATCTACCCCTTTGTTCCCCCACTTATGACACGATGAACACTGAGAAACTTCAAAAAGGTTCTTTCCTGCATCGGGGTCTCCTGTCCTGTCCTTGGTCGATACAGGTGCTGTTTTTTGAGCGGTCAACAATGCAATAATCGACGCCATTTCATCTTTTGATAAAGGTATCCTTGGCATGGGTGTATTGGGATGTACTTGTGCGGGGTTCTCCAACCAACGGGTGAGCCACACTGATGTTGTTTTTTCACCTACCCGATCCAAATCGGGCCCTCGATATCTTCTTTCAGAAGATTCGATTGGAAAATCGTGGCACGTAACACATCCATAAAATGCCCACAGTGCTTTTCCAATGGGTGCTTTTACAGTTCCCGGTAGAACCTGCGTATCTATATCCTTATCTGGTAACACATTTTGAGATTTGGGTGAGGTCACACGCACATTTTCAATAAGCCCTGTGTCGAGTGCTTGTCCTTCGACTTGTTTGATCCCGATAAAAAAAGATAAACAGCACAACAAAAGATAAAACCAGATCCTAACGCTTTTTGAGAGCCCCATTTGCGTGTGATCACGATCTTGAAGTTTGCTATTCGAACCTGCTATTTTCTTAGATGTGTATGTCATGTAAATAACCTCTTCGAAATATCACCTCACCAATAATCTGTCTTGTCTCACTTTTACATGAGGTCTTTAAGATAGGGTTACGAGAAAAAATCAGATGTATTTTTTTAAGTTTATTATTTGTGCATTTATTATTTACACAGTAGAACTAAGCTTGTTTTTACAGCTTATTTCGAATTTTTAGCAAAAAACGCACCATTTAGTGGCCCATTATTTCTGATCCTAGACGACTTGGTTTTCTTAGTTGGTACCTTAATTGCTCATGCCATAGTATGCGTTCCATAGATCATCCACAGGTTTTTCCCGGGCAAGACCTTTGAATGGTCGTATCAAAAAAGGATTGGGAACAGTATCTATGTTTGTATCACCAACAATACTTTGTTGGTTCAAGAGCGGCTCACACGAGCAATGGATTTTTTTTTGGCATCTTTTTCACAGACCTCAAATCGAAAGGTAATTGCAATGTTAAAACGTCATTTTACAACAGTTGGTTTATTGGCCATCTTATTTTTTTCAGGAACCAGTTTTGCAGAAACTTACAAAATTGACTCGGCCCATTCCTCGGCCGGTTTTTCTATTCGCCACATCGTAAGCCGCGTCAATGGTAGTTTTACAGACATGTCGGGCATGATTAATTATGATCCCAAATCACCTGAGAAATTTTCAGCACAGGCAACAATAAAAGCGGCCAGTATTAACACAAATAATGGGGGGCGTGACAAGCACCTGCAAAGTCCAGATTTTTTCGATGCCGCCAAATATCCTGAAATAACATTCAAAAGCACGAAAACCAAGAAAAAAGGTGATCTTCTCATGGTCACTGGAAATCTCACCATGCATGGCATTACCAAGAGCATTGTTTTACCCGTCGAAATATTGGGCTTAGGCGTACATCCCATGAGCAAAGCACCCGTTGCAGGCTTTGCAGCTGAAATGACTCTCAAACGATCTGACTTTGGGGTTAACAGTTGGACGGATATGGCAAGCGTTGTAGGAGATGAAGTTAAGATTACATTGAATATCGAAGGTGCTGGCGGGAAAGACCAGGGCAACCCTTGTAATCCCTGTGCAAAAGCCAAAGCAAATCCTTGTAATCCCTGTGCAAAAGCCAAGGCAAATCCTTGCAATCCTTGTGCAAAATGAAAATAAGCACCAGTAGTCTATTCCACATTTTTTGATCTGTGAAAAGGCCAAATATAAAAAATCCCCGGAAGAGCGTGCTTCCGGGGATTTTGTCACATATACTCAGGTCGATTATACCCATCGTATTGGAGGTCGTGTGAAGAACCGATTTGTTTTTGTTTGTGTGTTTGTGGCATCTGTATCTATCGGCGCAGAACAGGTGCCCCAATTTTCACACGATGTTTTTGATCGTGTTTTGAAGCAATTTGTAAACGCGTCAGGTCTGGTTGATTATACCGGATTACAGGCTCATCCAGAAGATTTAAAAACATATCTGGCACTGCTTGCCCAATACAGTCCTGATGCGACACCCGAGCGATTTCCCTCACGCGCCGATAGTTTGGCCTATTGGATCAATGCTTATAATGCTTTTGCAATCAGTGGCGTGATTGAGGCCTATCCGGTGAAAAGTGTGCGCGATATTAAATGGTTATACGGGTTTTTTAACCGTACGCGCTATGTTGCTGGCGGCACCCAACTTACGCTGAAACACATTGAAAACGAGATCGTTCGGAAGGTGTTTCAAGATCCGCGCATTCACGCAGCACTCAACTGTGCATCGATGGGGTGCCCCAGGCTGCCGCAACGGGCATTTCGGCCAGAGACGTTGCAGGAAGACCTTGAAGACGACATGCAAACTTTCTTGAATGAACAGCGGAATGTGCGCATAGATCGAACGGAAAAGCGAATCTATCTGTCCAATATCCTTAAGGTATTTGGATCGGATTTTACAGATTGGTACACCCAAAACCACCCGGTTGTATCAGCCACTGTCTTGGATTATCTACAACTCTATTTGCCTCAGGATGATGCGCAATATCTGAAACAGCATCCGAATCTTAAAATCCAATACATCGATTATGACTGGCGTCTGAACGATCAGATATTCAAGAGGGAGTGAGGTTTGTCGTGCGTTGGGTAAAGGCACGGCCTTTTGGCAAGCGCCCTTTGTGCTTCACCATCGCAACGCTCAAGCAGAAGCATCTACTTTCCGGTTTATTTTAAAGTCATTGGGTTACTGTTGCTCTACAAATTGTATCCACAATGGCGATTTACCCACTTCGAACCGTTCCATTTCTTCCAACTGCCCATTTTCGTGATTGATCTTGTATGATGAGAGATGGTCTGAATTTTGGCCTACAGAGAGCATGAAGTTTCCGGTTGGATCTATGTCGATAAATCTGGGGGTTGCTTCTGTTGGTTGATGTCCTGTTGCGGTTAGCGTGCCATCTTCGTTTACTGAGAAAATGGCGATGCTGTCGTGCCCACGATTGGAGGCATAGAGAAAACGGCCATCCTGTGTCATACAGATTTCGGCGGTAGATTTTTTGTCGCTGTCCCATCCTTCGGGTGATGTCGAAATGACTTGGAATGACGAAAGTGTTCCTGTGTCTGGGTCGAAGTGATGCGCGCTTACGGTGCAACCGTTTTCGTTTATAGAATACAGCAGATCTCGGGTTGG
>JBLHJX010000111.1:0-16225 GCA_047619225.1 Candidatus Latescibacterota bacterium | reverse complement strand
CAGCTGTTTGGCGGACGTTTGGTGGAAAAAAAAGGGAGATTCACTCGGAATTTGAATTGCGTCGGTTTTGTTATGTAGATGGTGTAGCCGATCTTTTGACAACACCTGATGTGGATGTGGATGTGGTGCAGGTGCACAATCGCCCGCAATTTTTGCCTTATTTGAAAAAAAAGTTGCCCCAGGTAAAGATCATCTTGTACTTGCATAATGAGGCCAATTATGATGATAAGCGTGTGCAAGAAGGCATCCGTCTATCTGACCGAATTGTGTTTGTGAGCGCGTATTTGGCGAACCAATATGCGACAGCATTTCCTGGGTGCAGTAAGAAATCGGTGGTAATTCACAACAGTGTAGACACGGCGTTTTGGCACCCCAAAAACAAAACGCACCGAAAGACATTGGAAATTCGTAACCGTTATCATTTGCCAATGGGGGCCACGGTATTATATGTGGGGCGAATCGTGCACGAAAAAGGATTGCACTGTTTGATTGATGCTATGAGGGTCGTGCGCAAATGCATCCCTCATGCACGCTTGGTGGTGGTGGGTAGCCCGTTGTTTGGTGCTATTGATGATGATGCATATACACGACGCATAAAAAAAAGAGCGCGTATATTAGGCAATGGTGTTGTGTTTACTGGGTTTGTTGGTGCGAAACGGTTGCGTTATTATTATGCAGCAGCTGATGTCGCTGTGGTGCCCTCATTGTGGGAAGAACCCTTTGGCAAGGTGGTCATTGAGTCCATGGCTATGGGCGTGCCCGTGATTGGCAGTTGCCGAGGAGGGATTCCTGAAATTATAACACAGGGTAGAGGAGGCGTTTTGGTTGATGACCCTGAGGATGTTCAGGTACTTGCTGGACAGATTTTGGGGGTGTTGGAAAATAAAAATCGGCGTATAAAAATGGGTGCGGAGGGGCGTAAGGTTGTTGGTTCGCGTTTTTCACCCGATTTGAGACACCACAAGTTGATGGAAGTTTATCGCGATGTTGTCTAAGTTGCATAACAACTTATTCTGGGGGATTGACGGATGGCAAAGGTTAAAAAAGCAGTGAAGAAGGCCGCAAAAAAAGCGGTTAAAAAAGTCAGTAAAAAGAGTAGTCGGAGTCGTCAGGTGCGTCTTTTGGAGGCTGAGATTCTCGCCAATCGTATGCGTGATTTTACGGGTGCAGGTGAAAATGTTTATGGTTCATATGGTTTGGGGGGATATCGTTCATACGGTTTAGGTGGGTATCGTTCATATGGTTTGGGAGGGTATCGTTCATACGGTTTAGGGGGGTATCGTGCAGATGGTCAGCAGCTAGGAACCCCTGTGGCCATTCAAATACGCCCCAGTGGGAAAGTGATTGTCAAAGTACCTCCTCGCAGGCGGTCTGCGATTACGGTTCAGATTTGGCCGAGTGGGCAAATTAGTGTGCAGGAAAGTAGACCTGCACGTCGTCGAAAGAAGAAAACGACAGAAGAGGTCACGAAAAAACAAGCCAAAAAGGCCTCAAAAAAAGTGGCCAAAAAAACGAGCAAAAAAGCAGCTAAAAAGACTGTGAAAAAACCGGCTAAGAAGAAATAGACATGGCCAACCCTCGTGTGTCTGTGGTGATGCCTACTTATAATTATGGTTGTTTTATTGGCGAAACAATTGATGGGTTTTTGAATCAAACATTTTCCGATTTTGAATTGATCATTGTTGATGATGGCTCAACCGACCATACCCAAGATGTTATTGGGGCTTATCGGGATGATCGCATTCGGTTGGTGACACGAGAAGAGAACAGTGGCAGCGCAGTGTGGGCTCGTAATGATGGCATGGCTATTGCCAAAGGTGAATACATTGCGGTAGCCGATGCCGATGATGTGAGTGTGCCAGACCGGCTGGAGCGACAGATGTCTTTTCTAAAGCGGCACGCTCATGTGGATGCGATTGGTGGGGCTTTGTTGCCTGTAGATGTTCATGGACGAGCAATAGGGCCACCTGTTTACAAGCCCGTATTTCGAAAGCGTCCAGAGCAGTATCGTCTGAGAATGTTACAGGGTGAGACGGTTCTTGTTCATGGTACATTGATGTTCCGGCGTCTTATTTTAAAAAAAGTGGAGGGGTATCATTTTTATGCTTCAGGAGGAGATACCGAATTCATTTTGCGTGCCACACGGTATTTTACATTTTGCAATTTGCGACAGGTTGTGATCTACTGCCGACAACATTCTCAATCGACAACACGGACCTATGGTGCAAAGATGAAGCATCATTATCGTGCCATTACGTTGGCACAGGAGCAACTGTGGGTAGAACGTCAGTTGAAAGACACGTATGAGTAAAAAGATTCAAGTTGGGCATGTTATTCGTTACTATTTGAGACTGACTGAAACTTTCATTCAGTCTTATTTGACACATGCTCAAAGTCATCTGCCGTGTGTATTGACAGATATTTTGGTTCCCACAACAGATAATAATACATCTTGTGTTTATTTAATTGCTCATAGGCAGGTTGCAAAAATGAGCAAACAAGAACGCCATTTCTTTTTGTCAAAATTAGATTATCCCCTGTGTTATGCCCAGACGATTGTTGAACGCCAGATGGATGTTTTACACGCGCACTTTGGTGCAATGGGATATCGCGCTTTAAATCTCAAGCACACGGTTCAATTGCCATTGGTGGTTTCGTTCTATGGCGTTGATGCGTCCCATTTGTTGGGGGTAAAGCAATGGCAAAAACATTTTGCCCAACTTTTTGATCAAGCTGATGTTGTGACGGCTCTTGGGTCTGATATGGCAGAGCGTCTTTGTACGGCCGGATGTCCCGAACGCAAAATTGAGATTGTGCATTTGGGGGTTGATTTAGAAGCCCTTCCATTTCGCGGACGTGTATCTCCTGAGGCAGATGAAAGTATCATTTTGTTGTATTGTGGACGACTTGTAGAAAAAAAAGGCATTTTTGACGCACTTGATGCATTTGCGCGTTTGGCAGATACCTGGCCCCAACTGTGTTTTCGAATTGTGGGTGATGGTGTATTACGGCCCCAGCTCAAACGCAAGATTCGTGCAATGGGGTTGCAGGAGCGTGTGTGCGTATTGGGCGCGATATCTCATAGGCGAGTACTCGAAGAAATGGATCAAGCCCACATGTTCATTTTGCCCAGTAAGACGGCAGGGAATGGCGATATGGAAGGTACACCAACGGTTTTACTGGAAGCACAGGCATCGGGTTTGCCTGTGTTGTCAACATATCATGCCGATATTCCCGAGGTTGTAAAAGATGGCGAATCTGGTTTTTTGGTTGCCGAAGGCGATGTGGACGATTTGGCAGGAAAACTAGAAGTATTGTTGTCTCAACCAGATTTGTGGTCCAAGTTTGGTTTAGCGGCCCGCAAACATATTCAAAAACATTACAATATTCGCCGAGAAGTCAAAAATCTCGAAGCGATTTATCAAAAGCTTGTTTAGCCTTGTGAGGGAAATGGATGATGAAGCGTGGGGTTCGTTTTCCAAAGCGATGTTTTTTTATTATTGTTTTTGAAGGTCGCACGGGCAGTTCTTATGCTGTTTCTTGTTTGAATAGTCATCCGGATATTTTTTGTTATCCCGAGATTTTGGCGCATCACTCTGCGATTGAACAGCAAGATATATTAACGCGGTTGGCTGATGGAGAAAAAATAGAGAAGTCGGCGCAAGTTAATTTAAATCCAATGTATTTTCATGGTGGAATGAAGCAAGCAGGTGTTTTACAGGCTGTTGGTTTTAAGGCCAAGTTGCAAGATATTTGGCGTGTTTCGGATTTTTATGACTATTTATATCGGTATAGGTTTCGTCTGATATATCTTAAACGGCGCAACATCATTAAGTCAGCTCTTTCGATGCTTAACGCGCACCACTTGGTTAGAGAGTATGGCGATGGACATTGGAATGCTTCTCGTAAAGGACAAGTTCAAGGCGCATTTTATGTGCCTCCAGATGATTTGCTCACGCAATTGCAAGAACGTATTCATTTAGAAAAATGGCACCAACGTTTTTTTGATTTGTATGAAGAAGATAAAATACAACTTTCTTATGAAGATATGCTTCAGGACGAAGGACATTTTATGTCGCGTATGTTGGGATTTTTGCAGGTTCAGCAGAACACGCTTCGAGGTCGGTTTTTGAAAAATACGCCTAACAGATTACAAGATGCAATTTTAAATTATGATGAAATTCAGCGATTGTTTTTGAACACGTACTTTGAACGCTTTTTTGACGATGATTTGGGTTGCTAATGAATGATTTTTTGAAAAAATCCGGACAGGTGTTGATGCTGCTTGTGTTGTTGTGCGGCAGTGCATGGGCTGTTCTACCCTATACACCGATGCATCCAGACCCCATCAAAGAACCTTGGCGGTGGCAGACCTTTCCTGAAGTGGATGGTTCGGGGTTGTTATGTATGGCTATGGGCATTGATGGGACTATGTGGTTTGGCACCAATGAGGGCGTCGTGCACTATGACGGGTTAGAGTGGACAACCTATGCGGTTGATGATGGTTTGGTTGGTGTGCCCGTGAATGTTTTGATGGTTGCCAAAAATGGCGATGTCTATGCAGGTTCAGATGAAGGTATCAGCAGGTTTGATTCCGCGTTGGCTTCTAAACAACGATCTTGGCAGCGCATCTTTCCGGCGCAAAGTGATTTGCCGTGGTCTATTTATAGTTTGGCAGAAACACCCGATGGTCATATTTGGGCGGGTACTGCTTGGGGTGTTTTGCGATTGGAGCCGAACCAGTCTGTTTTGTATAGCATTCAGGAAATGATAGATGTGATTCGACTGTTGGGTGCGGGT
This sequence comes from Candidatus Latescibacterota bacterium, assembly GCA_047619225.1. GTDB lineage: Bacteria > Latescibacterota > UBA2968 > UBA2968 > UBA2968 > JABIFK01. The sequence continues at coordinate 11,425 of JBLHJX010000111.1, read as the reverse complement.
GCAGACGTCAAATTTGAGCTTGTTCCAGACCATGTTGTTCCCGTGCGCAATTGGCGCACGGGCACGGGTATGCGTGTTGTAGAGGGTGTGGAACCTATTTCGGCTGTTGCTTGGGCAATTGCGACAAACGGACCATCAGATGTGGCTGGCGTTCAAGTGGGCGACCGCATCACGGCAGTGAACTGGCATCCTCGCGTAACAAATAATCAGACTGATGGCGGGGCAAATACACAAGTGATGTTATCCGTACATCGTTTGGGAGGTGCTGATACGCTTGATGTCAATGTGACGCGTTCTAATCTGTCCGGTACTTATCGCGATTTCCATGTTTATTCTGTATTTGTTGATGGCACGGGCAAATTGTGGTTGGGGGTGGGAACGCGCCTACATGGTGGTGAAATCGTTTCTTGGAACCCTCAAATGGGTGAGGGAAATCTTTCTGCTTGGAAATTGTATAATAATGAGGAGGGCGTTTCCTTGGGTTTTCGATCAACGGTTGGTCAGGCAGAGAATGGAGACATTTGGGTTGTTTCACGAAGTGGGTTTGGAGATGCGCATCGATTTGATGGGCAAGATTGGTCGGCTGTCTCTTTGGCGAAACTTGATGAAACTTTGGGTTTGAACCCTCCGTCTTGGGGAAATCAGAATACATCTCTTCTAAAAGTTGAAAACGATGGTCTTTGGATGGGTGGTAAAGGTGGCAGGTTGCATATCTTGCGTGATGGCATTTGGCACGTTTACGCATTCCCTGAAATCCCATTTTCTCAAACAAATCTTATAGGTTTGGTTGATTCTAAGTCAGGTGAAGTTTGGGTAGCGGGTGAGGGCAAGATTGCAGCGCGTATTGATTATGGAAACGAATCTTGGCAAAGTTATGCCGGTTTACATTTTCAATGTGAGTTGGCAAATGGTGAGCAATGGTTTTTATCGCCAGATCAAAAAATCGTGAGACGAACGGGCGCAGTTTGGCGTCAATTTGATGCGGATGATGGTGTCATCAGTAATCCCACGATGTTGTTTCTCGACTCTCAAAATGAATTGTGGGCGGCTGGCAAACATGGTGAACATGCGTCTTTGGTTAGGTTTAATGGACAAGGTTGGGGGGCGATTCAAACATTCCCGAATTTTTCACAATCATTTGAAGGTGGCGTAATAAGTTTCGATTCGGCTGGGTATTTATGGTTATCGGCTGGAGGGGCTTGGGAAGAGTCTGATCGTCATCTGGGAGGGATGTTGCGATTAAAGCTTTTTGACGGTTCTGCTTCAGTTGTCAATCATTACCCGCCACCAGATGTTCCTCATTATGTTTTTGGGGTAGGGCAACTGGCCGATGGTGCCATTATTGCCGGTGGTAGTTCACTACGGCGTTTTGATGGCGTGCGCTGGGAAGCTGTGTTGGGGCCGAAAGAATTGATTCGTTGGGGAGCCAGTGTGATTGGTGTGGGCTATACGGATCGTTCACAACTGGTGTGGTTGGGGACCCGGAACAATGGTGTTTATGTGACCGATGGTCAGAATTGGACGCGGTATCATAGCCAACACGGGCTATCGGATAACGCCGTTCAAGCGATTACACAGACCGATGATGGTAGCGTTTGGGTGGCAACCGATAAGGGGATCAGTCGTTTTGATGGCCACACCTGGACAACGCATGCATTGCCACCAGAATTGGCACCGGTTGCCAAACACGGTTTGAAAATTGGGCGTGATGGGGCCATTTGGATTAATCGATCGGGCACATTTGAAACCGTGCGTTATGTGCCCGACAAGGCTCCTCCAGAAACGAAAATCGTAGAATGGGTTGATGAAGTTGCTCAACCAGGTAATGTGACAATTGCTTGGCAGGGTACAGATTTGTGGTCAAGAACCGCGTCTGATGAAATACAATATGCGTGGCGCTTGGATGGGGGGGCGTGGTCTGCTTTTGAATCGAAGACATCAAAGACCTTGCTTGAGGCGGGTAGTGGGCCACATATGTTTGAGGTGAAAGCGCGCGATCGGGATTTCAATGAAGACCTAACCCCTGCTGCTATTACTTTTATAGTTATTCCACCTGTGTGGCAGCAGCCGTGGTTTGTTGGGTTGATGGTTGCGCTGTTTGGAATGATTGGGTTGCAGACCTATCGGGTGATCACACGAGACAGGCGCTTGCAGGCGGCTAATATTACGCTGGGTGAACAGAATCGTGATTTGTCAGAGGCGCGTGCAGCAGCCGAAGCGGCCAGTGAAAGCAAGAGTTCATTCTTGGCCAATATGAGCCATGAGATTCGCACGCCGCTCAATGCGATTTTGGGGTATGCGCGCCTGTTGCTTAGAAGAGATGAGTTGGCGGTGGACACTCGGCAATCGATTGGTACGATTGAATCGAGTGGCACGCATTTGTTGACATTGATCAATAATATTTTGGATTTGTCGCGCATTGAATCTGGGCGTATTGAGCTTGAGCAAACTGATTTTGATTTGATGGCTTTGGCGGGTGATATTCAGGCGATGTTTGCAGTATCATGCCAGGAAAAAGGGATTGAGTGGCAAGTGGGTTGGTATGATGAATCGGGGCAAGCATTGGCGGCACCTGAGGCATTGAATGTGTATGGTGATGTGGGCAAGTTACGCCAGGTGTTGATCAATTTGACGGGCAATGCGATTAAGTTTGCACCGGGTGGGCACATTGATCTGCGGGTATCGCGGTTGCAAGACACACACATGCCGATGCATCAAAATCGGTACCGGTTTGAAGTGATAGATGATGGGCGCGGCATTCATGCCGAAGATCAGGCCGCCATCTTTGAGCCCTTTGAGCAAGGGCATCATGGTTCCCGTGCAGGGGGAACTGGGTTGGGTTTGGCTATTGCACGGAGATACATTCAGCTGATGGGTGGTGAATTGGATTTGGCGTCTGAGGTGGGCAGAGGGTCGCGTTTCTTCTTTGATTTGCCACTGGTGCCTGCCGAACATGCACCTTTGACCGAGGGCATGGCAGCCGAAAAACAAGTGATGGCTTTGGCCGAAGGGTTTTCTTTGGATGTGGTGGTGGTTGACGATGTGTTGGAAAATCGGCAAGTGTTGTCACAAATTTTGATATCAATTGGTGCAACGGTCCGGCTTGCGAACAATGGACTGGAAGCTTTGGACGTTATTGCCGAGAAGATGCCCGATATTGTGTTGATGGATATTTGGATGCCCGAAATGGATGGCCAGGCTGCTACGCGCCGGATCAAGGCAAAATATGGTGATGAGGCACCGCCCGTGGTGGCGGTCTCGGCATCTGTGCTGGCACATGAACGCACACAGTTTCAGGCAGCCGGATTTGATGATTTTATTGCCAAACCGGTGCATGAAGGGCGTTTGTTTGCAACGATGGCAAAGTTTTTGCACTTGGAATATCTCTATCAAGAAGATGTTGATACGAGACTGAATTTAGATGACGTGGTTTTGCCCGATAGTTTATACAACGATTTACGGCAGGCTGCTGAGTTTGGAGAAGTCACACAATTGGGAGATTTGGTGGAACAGGTGCGGGCATTGGGGGTTTCGACGCATCCATTGGCCGACCAATTGTGGCGACTCAGCCGGCGTTTGGATTTGGATGCCATTTTGAAGTTATTAGATGAGGTCAAGCATGGGGTTTGATGATACGGGTAGAAATCGGCCACAAATTTTAATTGCCGATGATCATCCTGCCAATTTGCAAATATTACGGGACGCCCTTGAGCCCGAAGGCTATGAGATTTTGATTGCGGCCAATGGTGCGGGGGCTGTGCGTGTGGCACAAGCACGCATGCCCGATGTGATTTTGATGGACGTGATGATGCCCGAAATGGATGGCTATACGGCGTGTGAAGCGTTGAAAAAGAATGGAGATACGTGCAATATCCCCATCATTTTTATTACGGCCAAAGACGAAATTGCCGATAAATTGCGCGGTTTTGAAGTGGGTGGGGTTGATTATGTGATCAAGCCTTTTCAGCAAGAAGAGGTGTTGGCGCGTGTGAGAGCGCAGGTGGAGATTGGGCGGTTGACGTCTCAGTTGGCGCGTAACAATGTGGCCTTAACGGAAGCCAATGTGCAGCTTCAAGAGATGAATGGGCGATTAAAAGAAGAGATTGCAGGGCGCGAACGGGCAGAGGCGGAAGCCAAAGACGCGGGTGAACGGTTGGGACAGTTATCGGCGGCAGAGGCCAAGCGATGGGGTATTGAAGGGTTTTGTGGGGAGAGTCAAACGGTTGCCAAAATAGTGGAAGACATTCGACAATTGCAAAATGTGGGTTCGACGTCGGTGTTGATTCAGGGTGAGAGTGGCACGGGTAAAGAATTGGTGGCACGGGCGATTCATTTTGGGTCTGAGCGTGCAAAGAACCCTTTTTTGGTGGTCAATTGTTCGGCCATTCCGTCTGAGTTGGTGGAGTCGACATTTTTTGGTCATGCGAAAGGGTCTTTTACGGGGGCCATCGCCGACAAACGTGGCCATTTTGAGCTGGCAAATGGGGGCACGTTGTTTTTAGATGAGATAGGCGATATGCCGCTTGAGTTGCAATCTAAGTTATTGCGTGTATTAGAAGATGGACGCATTACGCCAGTTGGAAGCAGCACTGAAAAACAGGTGGATGTGCGGGTGATTGCGGCAACGCACGTCGATTTGCCACAAAATGTATCTGACGGCAAATTTCGGCAAGATTTGTTTTATCGTTTGGCCCGGTTTGTGGTGCCTGTACCGCCGCTGCGCGATCGTATGGATGATGTGCCTATTTTGGTCGCCCATTTTGCACGTTTGTTTGCCTCAGAGATGGGTATGGTCGCACCCGAGTTTGGTGAAGATGCAATGGAGATGTTGTTAGAGCATCCTTTTCCGGGCAATGTGCGTGAACTCAAAAACGTGGTAGAGTTTGCCCTGATTAAGAGTCGCGGACAAATTGTGCAGGTTGAACATTTGCATTTGATAGAGATGCCCAAGGCTTCTTCTGAAATGGATGACAGCAGAGGTCCCAATGTGCCTGATGAAGAGACAACGGTTTTGGCCTATGTGCGTCGAAAAGGGCGCATTGACAATACGGAATGCCGCAAGTTATTAAAAGCAGATCGGCGTAGGGTGTCCTATTTGTTAGACAAGTTGTGCGCGGCGGGTGATTTGGTTCGGGAAGGGCAAAATCGGGGGGCGTTTTATGTGGGGGGAGGCCGTAGGTAGAATTAAGGTAAGATTGAAGGTTTGGATCCGAATCTGGGTCGGTATCGCCCCCTTAGAATGAACAATAAATGAACAATTTTGTTCATAAATGTTCATAACTGGGTTTGGAAAGCACTGTTTTAGAAATCGTCATCCTTTGGATGGCGATTTTTTTTAAAAAAAGATATTTGGATGTATTTGCATTCTTTTTTGGAGTGGCCAATGGAATGAACAATAAATGAACAATAAATGAACAATTTTGTTTTGTGGATTGTTCATAATGTGTGTTTATGAGGTCAGTCCGGCGGCTTTTGGTGGGGATTTTCAGTCTTTTATAGGGAAAAAGATACCTTTAGAGCGTTGGCACGGGCTTTGCAAATACAAATGCTAAAGACACGCATTTGTATTTATAGGCTGGCTGATTAAGGAGTGGGTTATGGCGCAAATTGTGGTGATTGACGACATGGATGAGATGCGCATGTTGTATGAAGATCTTCTCACATCATATGGGCATGAGGTTCTTGCTTTTGACGATGGTGCGTCAGCACTTTCTGCTGTGGATTTTGCAGTGGTCGATTTGGTCATTACAGATTTGCAAATGCCCACATCCGGACAATTGGTCATTCGCACCATTCGGGCTTGTGGGTATGAGGTACCTATTTTGGTGGTGAGTGGGCATGTGATGGCATCCGATTTTGATGAATTGTTTCAATTGGGCGCGCAATCGGTGATGAGCAAACCGCCTGACTTTAAGGTTTTTCGGCAAACCGTTACGGAATTGCTGGTATCGAGGAAGGTGTCTTGCGCTGAGGGTGAGGTATGTTAAGAAGAAAACCGCAGGTTCAAAGAATGATGGTGCGTTTTACATCTTAATGGGAAGGAGGAGATCATGCGCGTCGCATTGGTAAACGCGGGCAGCCCAGTTGGGCAGAAGATTGCACGCCATTTGATTTCCTTGGGTGGGCTTGGACAACAAGATGGGGTGGTGATTGTCAATTGCAGCCATCATCAGGACAATCTGTTGGAAGATGTGACCCCTTTGGAAAATGTGTCTGGGCCCGAAGTGGTTCTGTGCACAGGGGAAGGTGGGATTGCGGCCGATTTTGTTTTGGTGTGCCCAGATGCACGGTGTGAAGAAGCCGATGCAAAAGATGTGGTTGGCTTGTTATTACCCGATTGGCTACGGTTGGGCGATGTGCTTGCCCAGTCTGCTGGTTCTTTTTTGGGTGGGGTTTTTGTTGCAACAGATGCCAATGAATTTGCTGTTGATGTGTTGACCGATTTTATGCCGCCTGAACGCGTGGTGGGTTTAGGGGCCTATTTGGATGCTTGTTTTTTGTGTGGTCAATTGGCGGGTGTGTTGGGTGTGGACCGTGAGCGAATAAGAGCCTCTGTGGGAGGAGGGCAAAAGTGGGGAAGTGTGCCGTTGCTTTCTACCGTGTATGTGTTGGGTTTGTCGGATGTGGTGTTTCAAAATCGCTTAGAAGCTGCGGGTTTGATGGCAGATAACGAGCAGTTTTTTGCAGAGTTTCTTCGTGCTCGAAAGCAAATCCAAAGCTTTATTTCTGTTGGTCAGCGAGAGGTTGCACAACAACGTTTGTCATCGTGTCAAAAGGGTGTGATGGCGTGTTTGAACCCTTTGCTTATGACTGAAGATGCGCTGTGTCAAGATACCGTTGCTTCTTTAATCCAATTGATCTATATGTTGCGTGCGGGGGACCCTATTATGATGGGTGCGCAGGTCAGGAGGCCTTGGGGGCAGATTGATTTGGAAGAAGCGTTGCCGGTAGGCCGGCCGTGTTTGGTGGGGGTAAACGGGGTTATTGACGAGCTTGAATTGCAAATTACAGAGTTGGAGCGTGCGGCACTAAAAAGTTCGGCAAAAGAGATGAAACGCGCATTTGATACGTGGCCTTGGCCCGTGAATACGGAGGGTCTTGTGTCGAAGCAAACAGAAAATTTGACAGATGATCGGGTAACGGTTTGTGGGCTGGTGTGAGGCGTAGGTTAAGAACGAAACGTTGGGGGGCGAACGAACGTTTTGGGAGGTCTATCTCCCAAAGCGTTCTTTTATTTGTTGTATATCTCAGGTGACCAGTCTATTTCGTCGAGTTGTTGTTTGACCAATACGGCTTTGTTGGGGGGCACATTTTTCATGAGTACGACACCTGCTCCGACCATTGAACAGGGGCCTACGATGCGACCTGGCATGATCATGGCACCGATGCCCGTGCGGCAGTAGTCTCCAAAAAGAACACCCGTGAAACCTGGGGCTTTGTGACGGATGCCTAAGACTTCCACTTCGATCTCCGCATCGTCAAATCGCAGGGTGCCCACCTGGGTGCCCGCACCCATTTCGGCGCGTTCACCAAAGATGCCAGAAAGCTGGATTTGGTGGGTGACACGGCCTTCTTCGAGCATAATGCCGCTCAGCTCACCCAAGTATGTAATGTGACAATTGACGTCGACCGTGCCAGAGATTTTGGCAAAGGGCCCAATTTTGCACCGGTCTCCAATGACCGTATGGGCACTGATGTGAGATCCTTCAAGTATTTGGGTGTTTTTGCCAATCCAAACAGGACCTTCGATATACACATCGCGGGCAATGGTTGCGCCTTCGTCGACAAAGATCGGGCCTTTGATGTGGGCATTGGGATCAACGGTTGCGGTTTTGGCAATGACAGACTCTGTGAGATTGTCTGCCATCTCGCGCAGGGCCAATCGGGTCACATCTTTGGGGTGCCAGGGCATGTTCATGTCGAAATAGGGTTGCGTTATTTCAACTGCGGTTAAGGGAATGCCTTCGCGATAAAGATGTGGCACAACGTCGCAAATTTCTTGGCCTTCAGATGGGGCAATGCCAAAGGGTGCGCGTGGGACAAAGTCGTTGGTATTTGCCAATTCGGGTAGGGATTTGTTGCAAAAGATATATAGGCCAGCCAATGCGAGCCCTGACCCATTGCGGGGTCTGTCGGTGTAGGAGGATATGACACCGTCTGGCTCGACATGTGCACGTGTGTGTGATTCGAGGTTGGGCACGTGAACGACGCTTGCGACACCGGAACTTTTGTGTTGGGTAAAGGCATCTAAGAGATGAGGGATGGTATGGGGGCCAAAGAAGATGTCGCCGTGGATGATAAGGGCATCGTCTGTGCCTAGGTATGGGGCAGCCAAACCCACTGCGTGTGCGGTGCCTTTGGGCGTGGGTTGCTCAATGTAGGTGATGGCGCAGCCAAATCGGTTGCCATTGCCAAAATGATTGCGAACACGCCCGCCACGGTGACCGATGACAATGCCGATGTCTGTGATGCCTGCTTCGACAGTTCGTGCAATTGTCCATTCGATCAATGGGCGGTTGCAGATGGGAAACATGGGCTTTGGGCGATAGACGTTAAAGGGAAAGAAACGTTCGCCTTTGCCGGCGGCCAGTATGAGTGCTTTCATAGACGGTGGCTTTGGGGAAATGGGTGATGGACGACAGAAAAAAAGCGGTTTTTCGTGGTTTGTGATCTGTTGTCTAAAAAACGAAAAGTGATTTATAGATGGTCTCTTAAAATAGGGTGGGGGATTCGATTTGGCAATGGTGTTGTTGGGGGATCTGCTGCAGATTTGTGGTGGTATATTTATTGTGACTTGACATTCGACCCGATTTCGCCTAAAGTTTTGATGATTAAGGAATTAGAGGTCGTCAGGAATGATGAATTACGGGCTGCGCGCCGAAAGTTAGAAATAGATGATGACGAATGGGCATTTTAACATAATGACAAACCGCAGGATTTGGCTGTTGGGGTTGACCACTTTGGTGTTGGTGGTGGCTTTGGTGGTGCCTGCACATTTGGGTAAGGGTGAGCGCCAAGATCCAATTTTTCAGATTGAGGCCTTGATCTCCCAGGGTGAATATGGGCCAGCACTGCGTCAGTTGGATCGATTGGATCAAACAAAGTTAGACGCGTGGGATTTGCGTAAGGTGACGTTGCAACGCGCGGTGTGCCAGATGTATTTGGGCCATGAAGACGTGGCACTGCGCCAGTTTAAGAAGGCGGTTCAAAAGAAAGATGTGATTTCGGATTATTTGGCTTTTTGGATGGGTTTATGTGCCGAAAAAACAGGGCAAATTGACAGTGCGGTGGTGTTTTATCGGCAAGTTATAGATATGTCGCCAGCGAGTTTGCTGCGCAATGCGTCTGCGTTGAAGGCTGCGGCTTTGTTGATGGACCAAAAAAAATATGATGCCGCCGTGGTGGTTTATGATGCACTCATTGGCAAGAGTACACGTGAAGATGATGCTTGGGCGGGTAAGATTACCGCTTTGATTGCGTTGGGTGATTCGGTGGGGGCGCGGGAAGCACGGTTGCAATTGATTCGGGAGTATCCGCAGCACGAGGCGGCCAAGCAGGCGCTTTTGGGTTTGGAGGGGTTGGTCGAGATTGAAGAGGTGTTTGTGGCGGGTGTGGCACATATGAAAAATAAGAAGTACAAGCAGGCTAAGGTGCTTTTTCAGCGTGTGATGAAAGAATCGGATGACCGGCTGTGGCAGGGGCGTGCGCAATATGAGCTTGGGCACGTGTATTATAAAAGCCGTGAGTATCGTTCGGCAGAGAAGGCTTTTGATAGGGCTTTTAAGGTTTACGGGGAACCTTTGGCGTTGTTTCATTTGGGGCGGTGTGCGGTGAAGCGGGGGCAAGATTTGACGGCAGCCACGCGGTTTAAAGAGTTTGTGCAGCGATATCCTAACATGAAGGGTGCTGCCGAGGCTTTGTGGCAAACGGGCATGGCGTATCAACGCCGGGGCCGTCACCGAGATGCTCGGAAGATGTTTTTGCAGTTGGCTGAGCGATATTCCAAGAGTGAATATGCCGATCAGGCGGCTTGGCGTGCGGGTTTTGCCTTGTATCAAACGCGCCAATATACGGTTGCATCCAAAGCTTTTTTGGGTTTGGCAGGCCGAACAGATGAAGCTTATATGCGCGATCAAGCCTATTATTGGGCGGGGAAATGTTTTCAAAAGTTGGGCAAAGATGAGGAGGCTCAATTTTGGATTGGGCGTGCTTCTGAAGGGTTTCCGGCGTCGTATTATTCGGCGCGGGCCCGGGCGGTTTTGGGTGTAAGTGAAGAAATCTACCCACAAACGACAGATGGTGGTCCTTTGGTGATGGGCCAGTCTTATGAGCCGTCGATTTATTTGCGCAAGGGCGATATGTTGGCGTCTGTGGGGCTTTATCATCAGGCCGAAGAAGAGTATGACCGGGCCAGACGGGTTCACCGGAGCAATCTGTTTGCATTGGGTGATTTGTTGCAGCGTTATGAGCGGATTCGTTCGATGCACAAAGCGCTTCAGGTGTCGGGCGAGATTTTGATGTTGGAACGCGAGCAGGGGGTGCCGATGACAATGGCGTCTTTTCGGCGGTTGTTTCCCACGTATTATTGGGGTGAGATTAGCCATACGGCAGAGCAGATGGATTTGGACCCGAATTTGATGATTGCGATTATGCGACAAGAGAGCGCGTTTAATCATGAGGCACGGTCGCGTGTGGGGGCACGGGGGTTGATGCAGGTGATGCCATCTACGGGTAAGGTGATGGCGCGAAAAGAAAAGATCACTCCTTTTACTTCGGAAGATTTGTATGATCCTCGTATGTCAATTCTTTTGGGGGGGCGGCATTTGTCGGATCATATGGCGTCGTTTAAGCGGGATGAGGGGCGTCAGTTGGGGTTGGCACTGTCGGCGTATAATGCGGGGCTTACGGCAGCAAAACGGTGGTCGCGCAAGTTGACTGAAAAAGATGTGGATGAGTTTGTTGAGAGTATTCCGTATAAAGAGACGCGGAATTATGTGAAGCTTGTGTATCGCAACTATCAGGTGTATTCTTATTTGCAGGATGGGAGTGAACTGGGGGTGGAGGTTCAGGAGTTGGTGCATTAGGAGGCAAGGATAGGAATCAGGGCAGGGGTGTGTTTGTCAGGGGCCACGAGAAGGTTGGAGATTGTTATGAATGAAAGACCGTTGTGGGTTTTGTTGGAGGATGCGTTTTTGATCGTGTCGATAGCGGCGCTTTGGCCGGGTATTTTGGGGTGGGAGGGGACGATTTGGACGGTGGTGCAGGTTGCGGCTTTGGCGGGGTTGGTTTGGATTTTGGTGCGGCGGGTGAGGCGGTATCAGGTGCGGGGGGAAGCGGGGAAAGAGGGCTTTAAGTCGGATGAGCGGTTGTAGGGTTTGAGAGATCGGTGGTTGTTAAGGGTGAGCCTTTGTTGGAAAGGCTCGCC
>JBLHJX010000110.1:0-16240 GCA_047619225.1 Candidatus Latescibacterota bacterium | reverse complement strand
TTTTTTTCCTTGGTTTGTGGTGATGAAATGTTTGGATGTTTATTTTTAGTTGTTTTGCCTGCGGCGCCATCTTTCTTGTAAAGACACAAGAAAGAAGCAAAGAAGGTCTCTCGCTGGCCGCGAGGGGCTTTTCATAGGCTTCGGTGTTTTTACGGGCTGAGACCACCCTCACCTGCCCGCGCAGTTCCCACCCTTCCGCGTATGCCATACGCCCCTTCCGCACACACCCAACACCGCCACACCAACTGCACAACGGCCCCTTCCTCCAGGAGATCATTCATGAGATCATTTTTGAGGCATGGCAGCGATCCATTGGGTGATGAGGGCGAGGCCTTCGGTGTGGGTGAGGCGGCGGCCGAGTTCGGGCATGGCGACGTCGGGTTGGGTGGAGGCGATGCGGTAGGGAAAAATAGACGCTTTGGGGTTGCCTGGGATGATGTCGTAATCGCGCCCGCCCGTGCCAGCACCTGCTGCGGTGGATGTTTTAAAGACGCCAATGAGGGAGGGGTCGGTTTGGGTTGCGGTGAGGTCGAGGCCAGCACTCCAGGCACGGCCTTGGGGAGAGTGGCAGTGAGCGCAGTTTATTTCGAGATAGGCGCGGGCACGGGCGTTGAGGGTTCCGGTGTTGGGATCGTTCCATACGGCGAGTTTGGGTGCATTTTGAGAATCTGGTGCGTTTTTTAAGATGCCTATTTGAGACCAGTGGGTGAGTTGGTTTTGTGAACCATTTACATAGGGGTAATCGCGGTTGAGGTGGCGGGCTCGGATGCCAATGGGTTTGAGGTTGCCATTTTGGTCGTGGCATTGTTTGCATTGGTTGACGTTGGGGATCATGTATTTGTTGGATCGCTGTTGGCCGTCTGTGTGAATCCACTGGGTTTGGAGGATGTCGCCTGCGATTTCGAGGGTGGCGTCGGTTTGTTCTTTGTTCCACATATAGGGCAAGCCGACCCAACCTTTGGGACGGTGGATGAGGAGGCGTGTTTCGAGAAGGTGTTGGCCTTTGGATAGGTCGCGCATGTCGTGGGGATAGGCGAAGGTTTTGACTATGATGGTGCCGACTGGAAGATCGAATGTTGTGATGGGGTCATAGGTCGCTTGTGTGTTTTTGGGGAGTTTGATGAATCGGTATTTGGTTGTGTAGTCGGAGAAGAGTGGGGTGTTGATGTCGTAGGGTATGACGTTTGATACAGGTTCTTGTGTGGCACCCGTATTTTTGAAGAGACCATAATATTCGGACAAATGTTCTGGGGGTTCCCATTCGATGGAGGATGGGGCGCACTGGGGAATGGTGAGGAGTAGGAGAAGAATACCCATTCGTTTTTTAAGAAAAAGATAGGATAGGTTTAAAGCTGACATGATGGTGTTGCCTTTGCTAGTCACTTATAGATTGTTAGGTTGGGACTGATCCACTGACACTTTTTGTATCCCGAGTAATTCAATGGTGCTATGTCAGAATTTTTTTGTCCAAAATGACATGTTTTCGGAGCTTTTTCGGCAAGGGCTTCTCTTTTCACTTTTTTCTTTTGGTAGCTTATTTTACGCCTTCAATAACAATTGCGGGTAGGGCTGCTAATTCTCCGTGATGAACGGAGATGTCGGTGGTGATGTTGGGTTGTTTGCCTTGTTTGACATTGGCGAGGTCGATGTTGGCGAATGTGGCATTGTTGTTGTTTTGGATGTAGATGCCAAGGTCGTGAGGGAGTTTGCCATCGACAAGTTTTTTGGGGTCAGAGATACCGTCATAGATGATATCGGGGCCTTTGGTGCCGAATGCTTTGCGGATGAGTTGGCCGACTTCGCCTTGGGGGTCTGTGCCTCCGCCTTCAAACTGATTGTTGTAGATGTAGATGGCTTCGCAGTAGGGATCGTACGTTTTGTCTTTGATTTTGCGTTTGGTTGATTGAAAGCTCATGATGGCAATGTTGGCGGTGTTGTTATTTGTGAAGGTGTTGTTGAAAACTTCGACTTTGTCATTGGCCATAATAACAAGGCCGTTTCCAGGATTAAGGCCCGATACCAGCGTTCCTTTTTTGGCGAAGTTGTGATGATTGTTTTCTGTGAGGGTGTTGTTAAATACACGACAAGTGTGACCTTCTTTTTGTGGCAGATTGGGGAGTGTGAAGACAAGCATGCCACTGGTATTGTTCTGAGTGGTGTTGTTATAAACATCGGCACCGATGGTGTTTTCGATTTCGATGCCGGCGACGTTGTGTTTGGCAAGGTTGTTGCGCACGATGACGTTTTTGCATTGGCCCACGTAAATACCGGCGTCGGATGCGCCAATGGCGGTACAGTTTTCGATGAGGACGTTGGTGCACTTAACGGGGTAGAGGCCATAGGCACCGTTTTTGGGGCCGGGTTCGCCTGTCCATTCGATGCGTACGTTTTTAAAGAAGACTCGGTTGACATTCTCGACTTTGATGGCATCGCCTTGGGTGTCTTCGATGGCGATGTTTTCGATGGTGAAACCGCCTTGGGTGATGAGGAGGCCTTCGCCGCCGGATCCGGTTTCTTGGTTTTTGAAGCTGAGGATGGTTTTGTCAGCACCTTTTCCTCGGAGGGTGACGTTTTCGACGTCGAGTGAGAGGGTGCGGGTGAATGCGTAGTGGCCTTCGGAAAATTCGATGATGTCGCCGGGTTTGGCTTTGATGAAGGCGGTTTGAACGGCTTTTTGGATGTTGTCACCGGGAGATATGGTGGTGATGTTTTCTGGGGGGGCGCAACTTAGGAGGAGGGTGAAGGGCAGCATGAAAATTAGAGATTTTAATTTATAGATGTGTGGCATGGTTTGTCCTTTGTGAAGATATGGGGAGCGTTTTGTATTGTAGATGCAAAGTGTTTTGGGATCGATTTTTTCTTTGTGTGCCTCCGGCGGCCCCTTTTCTTTAAACGACCAAAGAAAAGGGGGAAAAGAAAGTCGCCACTGCGTGGGGCATTTAATGAGCTTCAGTGTGTTTAAGAGCTTAGACCACCCTCACCTGCCCGCGCAGTTCCCGCCCTTCCGCGTATTCCATACGCCTCTTCCGCACCCACCCAACATCACCACACCAACTGCACAACGGCCCACACCACCGGGAGGTGAATGCTCAAATTTACGAAAGCCGTTGGATAAGTCATTATCTTTTATGAGGGTGGTTTTGAGCGTTCGGTGTTTTGATTTATATCACGATTCCATATCGTCTAGGGTTTGCCAGAAGGCTTTGACGACGGGGAGGTTGCGTTTGCTTTTTTTGACGCAGAGTCCTATGCGAAAATCGGGTAGGATGGGTTTGACGTTGAGGATTTGGACGTCGGTTTTGATCATGCTTTTTTCGAGTACGAGTTCGGGAATGACGCCGACGCCAAAACCTAAGCTGACGAGTGAGATGATGGCTTCGTGGCCGGAGACTTGGCCGTAGATGCGTGGGCGAATGCTTTTTTGGCGAAACCATTTTTCGAGATAGGTGCGAATGAGTCCGGATTCGGGAAAGATCATGGGGGTTTTTGACCAGTCTATGCGTTTGCCTAATTGCTCGGTGACAGGACCTTCGATGGGGCCGATGAAGCGCAAGGGGGTGGTGGTGATGACGCGGGTTTCTAAGGTTTGTGGTGTGCGGTCTGGTAAGGCAGCGATGGTGATATCGACCGAGTCGTCTAGCACGCGGTCAATGGCTACGGCTGCATCGCCTGTTGTGAGATTGATTTGGACGTCGGGGTATTGGGGGCGAAATTGCCGCAAGAGGTCTGGTAAGATGCTGTAACTGGCGGTGACAGAACAGTACAAGTTGAGAGAACCGCGTAGGGTTTCTGAGCCTTTGTCTAATTCGGCACGCATGAGATGCCAGCTTTTGACGACATCTTGAGCGAAGGTTTGAAATGCGATGCCTGCTGAGGTGAGTTTGACGTGGCGGCGATCACGTTCAAAAAGGCGGCGCTCGGTATCTTGTTCGAGACGTTGAATGATGCGGCTAAGCGTTGATGGGCTCACATGGCAGGCACGACTGGTTTTGCCAAAGTGGAGTGTTTGGCAAAGGTCGAGGAAGAGTTTGAGATCATCTAAGTGCATAAGGCAGTGAGACGAGCGTGGTGAGGAGGGAGACGTATTTCCCCCATATCAAACATTTTTGGTTCTTCAGGGCGTTTGGCGGATGGGACATTTGATGGCGGATCCCGGTTAAAAATGCCATTTTGTCGTCAGTGGTCCATCGGCCATCGTCAGATTTGTACTCAATTTCGTTTTCCTGACAAAATGTCGGATGAATCACATCTTTTAAGCGCGTCGTATGCTTTTGTTGCAGAATATGAAACAAAGTATGCAAATTAATTCAATTTACTGCAACAGTAATTTTAGATATGTTATTTATTCTGAACCAGTATGAGATCCTTCGATAAGCTTGTTTAAGTGAATTATTAATAATCACAAATATCGATTTGTGCAACATATAACCATAGGAGAAGGTATGGCACGCGATTTTTCAAGTTCGGTTTTTGAAACAGAGACCATCAATTTGTCTGGCATACAAGAGCGCATTGTGCGAGGTGGTCGCAATTTGTTTGATAAGTTGCCCGAAGCATTTAAAGATTTGAAGCAGATTGGTGTGATTGGTTGGGGGTCACAAGGCCCTGCTCAGGCGCAGAATTTGCGTGATTCGCTTGAAGGTACGGATGTGAAGGTGAAGATTGGTTTGCGTCCTGGGTCAGCATCTGTGGAAGATGCTGAGGCCGCTGGTTTTACGGAAGGCAATGGCACTTTGGGTGAGATGTATTCGGTGATTGCTGAATCTGACTTGGTGTTGTTTTTGATTTCAGATGCCGCACAGGCCGAGAATTATCAGGCTGTGTTTGATCGTTTGAAGCCGGGTGCTACTTTGGGCTTGTCGCACGGATTTTTGTTGGGACATATGAATACAAAAGGTGCCAAGTGGCCCGATAATGTGAATGTGATTGCCGTTTGCCCAAAGGGCATGGGGCCCTCTGTGCGTCGGTTGTATGAGCAAGGTAAAGAAGTGAATGGTGCGGGTATTAACGCATCGTTTGCAGTGGAACAAGATGTTGATGGCAAGGCAACGGATATTGCTTTGGGTTGGTCGGTTGCTTTGGGTGCGCCGTTTACATTCCAAACGACAATGGAAGATGAGTATAAGTCTGACATTTATGGTGAACGTGGTATTTTGTTGGGTGCAGTGCATGGGATTGTGGAGAGTTTGTATCGTCGATTCACGTTTCAGGGTATGAGCGAAGAAGATGCTTTTAATGAGTCGTGTGAATCGATTACGGGGCCGATTTCGAGCATTATTTCTAAGCAGGGTATTTTGGCTGTTTATGAAGGTTTGGACGATGCGGGCAAAGCGGAGTTCAAGAGCGCGTATTGTGCTGCGTATCATCCTGCTGCTGAAGTGTTGCTTGAGATTTATGACGAAGTGGCCAGTGGCAATGAAATTAACAGTGTTGTGATGGCAGGCAAGCGGTTTGAAAAATATCCGATGGGCAAAATTGATGGCACACGTACGTGGGAAGTGGGCAAGGCGGTACGTGCCAAGCGTGTGGCCGATCAGATTCCGCTCAATGCGTTTACGGCGGGTGTGTACTGTGCAACGATGGTGGCGCAGTGCGATGTGTTGGCCGATAATGGTCACGCGTGGTCTGAGATTGCCAACGAGTCTGTGATTGAAGCGGTGGATTCGCTGAACCCTTATATGCACTATCGCGGTGTGTCGTATATGATTGATAACTGTTCTACAACCGCGCGTTTGGGTGCGCGTAAGTGGGCACCGCGTTTTGATTATATGATTACACAAATTGGCTATGTGGCGATTGACAATGGTGATGATTTGGATGAGAAGGTGTTTGATGCCTTTTTGACACACGAGATTCATCCGGTGTTGAAGACGTGTGCGGAGTTGCGTCCTTCGGTGGATATTTCACTGGGTGAGTAATGGTTAGGTGTAGATATTCAGCGTAAAAAGATCAAAATAAAAAAGCTGGGATGGGGAGACCTGTCCTGGCTTTTTTATATTATGGGTTGATAGTTTGGGTAATTTGTGTATCATGTTGAGGTTCATTATTCGGCCGGGAAAATATCCATATGGGAATCTAATGGATTTCCTAAGTGAAAGGTTTTACATATGTTTAGAGTTATGAGATTGTTTGGTGCAGGGGTGTTGTCTGTCTTGTTGTTGGCGGGTACCGGTGTTGCTGAGACGTATGAAATTGATAAGACGCACTCCAATGTTGGGTTTTCTATTCGTCATCTTGTGGGTCGTACGTCGGGGCATTTTAATGACTTTTCGGGTACGATTATGTATGATGCAGCACATCCGGAAAAAACATCCGCTGAAGCAACGATTCAGGTGGGCAGTGTTGATACGGGTAGTGAAGGTCGTGATGGTCACTTGAAGAAAGATGACTTTTTTGATGCAGAAAAGTATCCGACCATTATGTTTAAGAGTACGTCGGCTAAGATGGATGGTGATACGATTTTGTTGATGGGTGATTTTACAATGCACGGTACGACCCAATCGGTTACGTTGCCTGTGACGGTTTTGGGCGTGGGGGTTCACCCACGTAACAAAGCACCGCTTGCTGGTTTTGAAACAGAGATTGTATTGAAGCGGTCGGAGTATGGTGTAAATAGCTGGACAGATGCTGCGGGGGTTTTGGGGGATGAGGTGAAGGTGCATATTGCGTTGGAGACGAAGGGTCCGAAGCCGGAGAAGATGGAGAAGTAAGGTGGTGGTTGTCTTTCTAAGACAGTTTTGGATTCCATTCTTGTTTTTTGCTTGCTCTGCCTTCGGCGACTTACTTTTTAAACGACTAAAAAGTAAGCAAAAAGTCGCTCGCTCAAGTGCCGCGAGGGGCTGCACAGCGCAAATATCTCTGGTGGTTTTTAGGGGCGACAGGGGCCTACGGGATCTGTTGCTAACACAACGGATGTGTTAGGGGAATGGTGCGCTGTGCTCGATGGGTTTTATTGATGGTTGTTTGATTGTAAAACAAAAGCCTGATCTCAGTTGAGATCGGGCTTTTGTTTTTTATAAAGGTGTGGGAGGGATGTTTTACATCTTTGAGCGATTAATTTTGCATCTGTCATGCAAGTTCCAGATTTGGGTTTAGAGTGTCTGGGTTAAGGACGATTGGATTGCGCAAAAAGTTTTGATTGTGAAGAAGAAAAAATGTGATTAATTGAAGAACGTTCTCATGACAGCAAATAGCTGTTCATATTGTGAAGGGTCATTTTAATATATTGAAGGAGTGCGGGTATGATTCATGTGATTGCAGCGATTGAGGTTGAAGCAGGCAAGCGGGATGAATTTATTGGACATTTTAAGGACAATATACCCAATGTGTTGGCAGAAGATGGCTGTTTGGAATATGGGCCGACTGTGGATTTGCAAACTGAGATATCTGTTCAGGTTCCTTTGCGCGATAATATCGTGACGATTGTTGAAAAGTGGGAGTCGCTTGATCATTTGAAGGCACATATGGTAGCCCCCCATATGGCAACGTATCGAGAGAAAGTGAAGGATATTGTGAAGGGTGCGAGTTTGCAGGTTTTGGAACCGGCTTAAGAAGGGCGAAAGTAAAAAGTAAAAAGGTAAAAGTAAGAAGGCAAAAGCGGGCGAACTGTCGCAGGTCTGCAAATCACAAGTCAAAATCCAAAAGCGTTTTTGTTAAGGTTTTGGACGTGTGGCCTGTAGGCCTGAGACTTTATTTTATGGAGTGAATTTATGTTGCGATTGGTTCAAGTGAAGCATTCCGTATTGGGACGACGGGTTGGGGTGATCAGTGGCCAAAAGTGTCGGTTGTTAGATCGCTTTCGTTCGGCTTATGCGTTGGTGCAATGGGCATTGGCCTCGGGTGAAACTTTGGAGGCGGTTGTGGATGCGCATTTGAGTGGTGAGTCGTTGGATTATGATGCTGTTTATCATGGGCAATCGGATTGGAGCTTGTTGCCGGCGTTTGATCACCCCGATGAGCCTGCGCGGTGTTTGGTGAGTGGTACGGGGTTGACGCATATGGCCAGTGCTAAAAATCGCAATGCGATGCATGAGAAAGAAGCATCGGTGCCAATTACGGATAGTATGAAGATGTTTCAGTGGGGTTTGGAGGGTGGCAATCCAAAATCGGGCCAGATTGGTGCACAGCCTGAGTGGTTTTATAAGGGATCGGGCACGATTCTAAGAGCGCATGGTGAGGCATTGGATGTGCCGTCATTTGCCGATGATGGGGGTGAAGAGCCTGAGCTTGCGGGTGTGTATGTGAATGATGGCGAAGGATTGCCGTGTCGGGTGGGGTTTGTGGTGGGCAATGAGTTTGCCGATCATGTGATGGAGAAGAAGAATTATTTGTATTTGGCTCCGTCTAAGTTGCGCGATGCGGCGATTGGGCCCGAGTTGATTGTGGGTGGAAAATTTGAACGCGTATCGGGCATGGTGTCGATTGAGCGCAAGGGCAAGGTGGTGTGGTCGCGGGCGATTCAGACGGGTGAGAAGAATATGTCGCATTCGCTGGCCAATTTGGAGCATCATCATTTTAAGTATGCTCAGCACCAACGAGCGGGTGATGTGCATATTCATTTTTATGGGGCAGATGCGTTTAGTTTTGGCGAGGGTGTGTCGCTCAAAAATGGCGATATGATGGTGGTGGAATGGAAGGGATTTGGACGCCCGTTGCGGAACCCGATTCGGATTAATCGGAGTAGGGATCGGTTTGTAGGTGTGAAGTCGATGTAAGGTGTTAGGCCTCCCAGATCTTCTTCCATATCCCCTTTTTCTTTTCCCCTAAGTTTTGACCAAAGACTTTTTGATTTTTTTACTCTGCTTCCATCCCTTTCTTTCTCGCAAAAAATGACCACACTTTTTCCGATCTCAATATGACATCCCAAAAACAGGCCTATATTTATGGGCTTTCTGCTGTGTTGCTGTGGTCTACAGTGGCAACGGCGTTTAAATTGGCCTTACAATATCTCGATACAATCCAATTGTTGTTGTATGCCTCGGCGACTTCAACGCTTGTTTTGGGTCTTGTGGTGGTGGTTCAAGGTAAGGTTCAGCAGGTGTTTTTGTGTACGCGGCGGCAGTATGTGTTGTCGTTGATCTTGGGATTGTTGAATCCGTGTTTTTATTATTTGGTGTTGTTTAAGGCTTATGATTTGTTGCCTGCGCAAGAAGCACAGCCTTTGAATTATACGTGGGCGATTACATTGGCTTTGTTGTCAATTCCGTTGTTAAAACAGAAGATTTCAAGGTGGGATATTGTGGGTGGTTTGGTGGCTTCTGGCGGTGTGTTTGTGATAGCGACACATGGGGACGTTTTGAGTTTTACGTTTTCTGACCCTTGGGGTGTGGCACTGGCGTTGTTCAGCACGATTTTGTGGGCTTTGTATTGGATTTTTAATATGCAGGATACACGCGATCCTGTTGTGGGGTTGTTTGTGAGCTTTGTATTTGCACTGCCTTTTGTATTTGTGATTTGCTGGGTGTTTTCAGATGTTTGGGTGTCGGATGTGCGCGGAATTTATGGCGCGGTCTATGCGGGTGTGATTGAGATGGGCATTACGTTTGTGTTGTGGTTGTCGGCTTTGAAGCGGGCAGAGAATATGGCACGTGTAGGCAATTTGATTTTTCTGTCTCCATTTTTATCTTTGGTGTTCATTCATTTTTTGTTGGGCGAACATATTTTGCCATCGACGTTTGTGGGGTTGATGTTGATTGTGGTGGGGTTGCTTGTTCAACAACGAAAATCGAGCTGAGGGTTCTGTGGATTTATTAGATGATGTGACGGCTTATTTACACGACCATATTCCACTTACGGCACATATGGGTGTTTCGGTGGTTGGATATGATGAAAAATCTGTGCGTATATCGGCACCGCTTGAACCGAATTTGAATCATCGGAATACGGCGTTTGGGGGGAGTTTGTCTACGTTGGGTATTTTGGCGGGGTGGACGCTTTTACATTTGCGGTTGAAGGATGCGGGCATTGCAAATCGGTTGGTGATTCAGAAAAGCGAGATGGATTTTAAGCGGCCTGCGATGGGTGCTTTGGAGGTGGTGTGTTCGCAGACGGATTTGGTGGAATGGAATCGGTTTACGAAGATGATTGTGGAGAAGGAAAAGAGCCGGATTACGTTGGTATCGGAGATTTATTCGAGTGGTGAAGTGGTGGCGGTGAATGAAGGAATTTTTGTGTCATTAAAAATGTAAATGATTGCATCAAATGAGAATTGAGTTAAATTTATGAATATCCAAATTGATCCTCATACCCTCAATCGCGCATTGGAAAGAGGGGCGATTGAAGAAGAGATAAGGGAAACACTTGAAAAAGGTGTTTCGATCTCTGCAAAAGGTGATCGTTTGGGTAAATCGCGCGTTTTTGAGTTTCAGACTGTGCGTAATGGGAAGTTTTATGAACAAAAACGTGTTGAAGTGATCTATGTGATCGAAAATGAAACTGTAATTACTGTAACGGTTTATGTGTTTTTCGGAAGGTGGGAGACCATTTCATGAACATTCATTATAATGATAAGACTGACTTGCTTTATATTCGTTTAGATGATCAGGTACAGGATATTACAAATCGTCGGGTATCTGATGATGTGGTTTTAGATCTTGGTGATGGTGACCGGATTGTTGGCATTGAAATTTTGGATGCCAGTAAGCACGTTTCTTTAGATCGTGTTTTGCCTGTGACTTATGACCGTGCCTAAGATTTGACAATGTCGGTTTCTATCCCCATTTTGTTGGTGAAATGGGGATTTTTTATTTTTGACTGGGAGGTATTTGTGTCAGATCGTCCGAACATTTTGGTATTACACAGTGATGAGCACAGTTTCCGTTTTTTGTCTGCGCGGAGCAAGGAGCGCGGCGGTGAGCCTTGTCATACGCCAACGTTGGATGGGTTGATTGGGCAGGGTGTGAATTTTGATGCGGCTTATTGTCAGATGCCGTTGTGTACGCCGAGCCGTATTTCAATGCTCACGGGGCGGCATTCACACAGGTGTGGGGCGTGGGGCAATGCGTCGATTTTGCCACCGGAGTTGCCGACCTTTGGCAGTCACTTTCAGGCCAATGGGTATGGAACGGCTGTGGTGGGTAAGATGCATTTGGGTGGTTCGCGTCAGTTTGCGGGTTTTGGGGCACGGCCTTATGGTGATTTTGGGGGGCAATGTGCGCATCAGTTTGATCCGCTGAGCAATACATCAGAGGATCACCGGGGTGGCACGGATATGCGGTCGCGTACGGTGGATGCGGGTGTGTCAGAGATTCCCGAGTCATTTTTACAAGAGAACATGGTGGCGCGTGAGTCTTTGTCTTGGATTCGGGAACAGCGTCATGCCAATCCTGATCAACCGTGGTTGCTGTATGCGTCGTTTAGTCGTCCGCACTTTCCATTGACGGCACCTAAGCGGTTTGTGGATCGCTATTATCCCGAAGGGGCGACGCCACCTAAGGTTGGGCGCACGGGGGATTCTGCGGATCATCCGATGACGTTGGGGGCGATTAAGGGGTTTCGGACGGAAGAGATTGATGAGGCCGAAACGATGAAGGCGCGCGCGGCTTATTTTTCGGCGGTTGATTTTTTCGATGAAATGTTGGGCGACTTTTTGGCGTTGTTAGATCGGGATGGTTTGTTGGACAATACGGTGATTGTGTATACGTCTGATCATGGCGAATTGGTGGGGGAGCACGGTATTTGGTGGAAGAATACGTGGCACGAAGCGGCGACGCATGTGCCGTTTATTGTGTCTTTGCCCGAACATCGTCGGGGTGAGGTGGATGCAAAAGAAGTGATGACACCGATGAGTTTGGCGGATCTGTTTCC
Organism: Candidatus Latescibacterota bacterium; assembly: GCA_047619225.1. Lineage (GTDB taxonomy): Bacteria > Latescibacterota > UBA2968 > UBA2968 > UBA2968 > JABIFK01. Next base: position 4,435 of record JBLHJX010000110.1, on the reverse strand, counting down.
GACGTTGTGTGGTTTGGCTGGTGTGGATAAACCTAATGGGTTGGATGGGGTTGATTTGACGCCCGTGTTAAAGGGGGGTGCGTGTGACGATTTGGAAAAACGCACAGGCGTGATCACCGAATCGACGGGGCCACGTTGGGGTGCGGGTACTGAGTTTCGGATGATTCGTTCGAAGAAGTATAAATACATTGCGTTTCGTGATTGTGAAGATTTGGCATTTGATTTGGAGAATGATCCTGACGAACAGGTCAATTTGTTGAAGACGGATGCTGACAATGCCGATTTGGTTGCTTTGCGTGAAGCGGTATTGGATGGATTTGATTTTGATGCTGTGGAAGATTTACGTGCCAAGCAGAGTGCCGAATTGAAAGCGAAGTATCCCAAGCGCGTGGAGATGCGCACACCGAATCAAATTTGGTTAGGCACGGGGCAATTGGTGGATGCCGATGACCCGTTGTATTATCCCAATGTGATCAGTGAAAATGGGGCGGAGGATTTTGAGGATTTTCCGAAGTAAATGGTTTAGAAGCCAGATGCGTATCGTGGATAGGGTTGTGTTTTCGAATCGATGGTGTTTTAGGTTGAAGAGTCCCCTCGGGGCTTTTTAGTTGTATTTTCGAGTATAAGGTTTATGCGACGATTTTTCTTTTTGATTTCGATCCTCTTTTTCTGCGGAAGTGTTTGGGCGCAAGGCACAACCGTACCCGCATATCGAGAGGCAGGGTTGCCTTTTATCCAAAACTTTGGCCCCAAAGTATATGCGGGCATGAGGCAAAATTTGACGATTGTGCAGGATCAACGTGGGCTTATGTATTTTGGCCAAACATCCTTTGTTCTTGAATACGATGGTGTTTCCTGGCGCTATATCCCCACGGCTTACAACATTAGTACATTGTCTCTGACAGCAGATGAAAATGGGCGCATCTTTTTGGGTGCTCAGGGAGCGTTTGGTTATCTGTCACCAGATGCACAAGGTCAGTTGCAATATGTGTCGCTCTTGGATTATGTCGATCCAGAACAGCGCGATTTTACAAATGTATCAGAAACGATATCGACCAGTCATGGGATCTATTTTAGAACGCATAAATATCTGTTTCGTTGGCAGACGTCTCACACGCGGGCAGAAGATCCCACTTTAGAAGGTGTGCTCCATGTTTGGAAACCTGAAACAAGCTTTGAAAGAATTACGCTGGTGCGAGATACGGTTTATGTGTTGCAACCCGATGTTGGGTTGATGAAGGTTGTTGGAGATACGTTACAAGAAGTGATGCTCACCGATCCATGTTCATCGCTGCGTATTTATCCTTCACGATATCATCCGAATCTGGCATTTGCAGGTTCGATTGATTCAATGGCTGCGTTACAAAGGGTCGAAGGTCAATGGACATTTGTCGGTCATGTTGCCAATGTGTTCGGCGGTGTTCGAAATATTGAGGAGGAAAGGCCGGGTGTGCTTTGGGTTAGCACACGTGTGAGTGGCAATTATCGCGTTACGTTGCCTCACTTGCAAAAGTCGGAAATGGATACGACAGTAAAAATGGGTCCAGAAGATTTGATGGGAGAGGTTGAACAGTATGAAGAAGCGCATGGAGCCGCCAATGGAACCCTTGTTCTAACGATTGTTGGCCGAACAATATGATATGGTGGGTATCAAAGCGGTCTTGCAGGAAGTCAATTGGCAATGAGATCGTATGAGAAAACTTTAGTCACTGAGGGAATATGCCAGATCTTGAATATGAAGTGAAACCGGTTTCAGAGTTACGAGAAGTGATTGAAAAAACGGCTGTACAATGGCCTGTTGCAGAAGGCACGACGTTTGAGTCTGTGACGTGTGATGGTGTTTCGTGTGAATGGATTGATGTGCCGGATGTGTTGGGTGGATCGAACACGGATGACGTGGTGTATTTACATGCGCATGGCGGTGGATATTATCGGGGGTCATCGCGTGTGGATGCGGCTATTTGTTCACACCTTTGTGAGATGACGGGGGCATCATGTTTGTCGGTGAATTATCGACGGCCACCTGATGAAGGCGTATTTCCTGCACCGGTAGATGATATGTATGCGGTTTGGTGTTGGTTGACGCGTGCAGATGGTGGTGGGATTTCGCCGTCGAAGGTTGTGGTTGGTGGTACGTCTGCTGGGGGTGGACTTTGTTTGGCTTTGTTGCTTCGGATTCGAGATGAAGGGGGTGTGTTGCCGGCTGGTGCCATTGCGGTTTCACCTTGGACGGATATGACGCAGTCGGGCGTTTCTTTTGAAACGAATGCTGAATACGGGCCGAAGAAGGACTATTTGGAACATTGGGCGGGTGTTTATTTAAATGGTGCGGATGCAAACCATCCTTATGCGTCACCTTTGTTTGCCGACTTGAGTGGGTTGCCGCCGCTTCTGATTCAGGTGGGTGGGCATGAGACGATGTTGGATGATGCGTCTCTGTTTGCGGCTTCGGCTGCGCGTGCTGGATGTGCGGTGACGCTGGAGGTTTATCCCGGGCAGGGACATAGTTTTCAGCACAATGTTGGCACGGATGACGTGGCCCGTGAGGCGGTTATACATATGGGGCAGTTTGTGGGGCGCTGGACGGCTGGTGTGTAACAGTAGGATTGAAAATGGGTGTGTATTAAAAAAGCCGAGATTCATTTTGAATCTCGGCTTTTTGCTTTAGGACGTGTATCTCGATACATTTGCTTAGACTGTTTCTACCAAAAGCATTTCATCGGGGTCGTTATCCTCTTCAAACATTTCCCAGGGGCCGTCGGGTAATTGTTCGACCTCGGGAATGAGATCGACGAGTGTGTTGACCGCGAGGGTGGGTTGATAAGGGTAATGGATGAGTGTCTCGGGTTGTGTAGACCCGCTAAATACGAGCACGGTGCGATACCCCATTTGCAGACCGCCGAGAATATCTGTTTCCATGGTGTCGCCAATCATGGTGACTTCGTTGGTGCGCAGGTTGAGCTGTTTGCGTGCCATGCGCATCATGATGGGATTGGGTTTGCCCACACTAAAGGCTTTCATACCTGAAGCGGCTTCGAGCATGGCCACAATGGCACCACAGCCTGGGCGCATGCCTTTGTCGGTGGGGCAATTGGGGTCCATGTTGGTGGCGATGAGTTTGGCACCCTTGAGAATGAGTTGCAGTGCTTTTTCGGCCATTTCAAACGTGAGGGTGCGGCCTTCGCCAATGACCACATAATCGGGATTGGTTTCGTTAATGGCATACCCATTGTGGTGAAGGGCGTTGAGCAGGCCACCTTCGCCAATGACATACGCACTGCCATTGGGTTTTTGTGAGGCCAAAAAACGGGCTGTGGCAATGGCACATGTGAAAACGTGGTCTTCTGTTAGGTTAATGCCCAAGTTGCCCATTTTGAGTACCACATCTCTGCGGGTGCGTTGGCTGTTGTTGGTGAGCAAGAGAAAGGGTATGTCGCGTTCTTTAAGCAGGGCGAAGAACTTTTCCGCTCCAGGGATGAGTTCACCGCCACGATAAATAACGCCGTCCATGTCTACGAGATAACCGCGTTGCATAAGTACTCCTTTTGGAGGGTTGGTAAGGGGCGTTAATTAAGTATACTAATTTTTACGCATTGAAAGGTTAAGTTGTTGTAAAGATTGTGTTACATTTGGGTCACAAAAAACGGGCATATTCTGTGAATATGCCCGTTTTGTTTGTTTTGGGTTTCTGAATGAAACCAAAATCGTTTGTCTTTAGCTTCTGTTTCTTTCACGATCGTGTTTGACGCCTGCGGCATCGAGATTGAGGGTTTCCACATTGGGGATGCGTCCGGCAGCGATGAGGAGGGCGTCGGCGATATGTTTTGTGATTGCGAAGATTTGGCAGAGGATTTTCCGAAGTGAATCAAGCGGGATTAAAACCAATTTTACAGCAAACAGCAAACAGCAAACAGAAAACAGAAATGGGCGTGATTGTTAGGTCGCATGCTCAATTTTCGATTACGCTTGCATTCATGTTCGTTTGGGCGTACTATCTTCCCTATTTGGTCAGTTAGGTGATGGGCTGCGTTGCGGGTGGTGTCACATTCGGTACAGGAGCAGTATATGTCCAAAAATAGGCCCCTGGAAAGAGTGAAAATTTCTTTTGGCCAGGCGCTGAAAATGCTTGGACCCTACGCGTGGTCCAAAGTGGTCGAACAGATCAAGACGGTGGCTCTGATCGTCTGTTATCTGGTGTTGTTCCAACTGCTGGTGTTGGGCCTCCCTGTTGCAGACGCCTTTGTTGTGGCTCTTGGGATCGGTCTCGTTGTCTTTGGGCTCGCTTTTTTCTTGGAGGGCCTGTTCCTGGGCCTCATGCCACTGGGCGAAGCCTGTGGCGTCAGGCTTCCCCAGAAGACCGTGCTGCCGGTTATCCTCATCTTTGCGTTTATTCTCGGCCTTGGGGCCACTTTTGCAGAACCCGCTATCGGTGTTT
>JBLHJX010000109.1:0-16401 GCA_047619225.1 Candidatus Latescibacterota bacterium | reverse complement strand
TTCACCAAGCCTTTCCCGAGTGCCGCTATATTGGCCCACCCGAAAGTGTGGCCAATATGATCGAAAACGGCATTTCAGAATCGCTCATCAAAGAAGTTACCGCCCAAGACGTGGCCACACTCGGCCCCATGACCGCACACGTGGTATGGGCCAAACCGCCCCTGGGTGCGCCCGATGACAATATCAAGCCCCCCGATGTGCAACACCTCGGTTTTGTGATTGAAGTTGGAACGGTGCGTGTCTACGTCTCTGGCGATCCCACCAACACCTTCTCCAAATATGACGAACTCATTCGCCCAATTGCCGACCTGCAACCCGACATTGGTTTCTTGACCAATCACCCGAGTGAAGGTGAATTTCCCTTCTTTGACGGATCTGTAGATATGGCCCTCAAACTGGGCCTCAGTGCCGCCGTGCCCACACATTATCAGTGCTTTACCAAACGCAACTACGACCCACAAGAATGGGCGGCTCAATTTCCTAAAGACGGCCCAGAACCCATCATTATTCCTTACAATGAAGCCATTGTCTACCCAACCTAACGATTACCTTCGACAACCTCATGATTGCCACAGCACCCATAACCTATTGAGGCCCTAATTTATTATGATCCGCACAATTTCAATCTACTGCCTGCTCCTTCTGCTCTTACTCTGGAGAACCGCCATGTCTGAACCCATTCACATCGGCCAATCCTCTCTGATCCCCGACGACCCGACCACCCACTATAGCCGCGCCGTCAACTTTGCGCCCGGAGAAGGTGAACGGGTGGATCTCAATCCCCCACGCTTCCGGTGGCGTTATCACCCGACCCAACCAGGCCAAGGTGGTGATTACACCTTCCTTTTCCAAATTGCCCGAGACAACGCATTCAAAGACCTCGTTCACAACATCGACACGCCCTTCAACTTCTACAACACGATCCCACCATTCGACAATACCCGTTCTTACTACTGGCGAATCGGTTACAAAGAAGGCACTGCCGATCCCATTATCCACTGGAGCGACACACGATCTTTCACCATTGCACCAGATGCACAAGTTTGGGATCGTTCCTCAATGGCCAAGCCCGACTTTAGCCACATCGGTCATCCGCGCCTGCTCTTCACCAAGGAAACATTGCCCAAACTACGAGAACTCATCCAAAAAAATGAAGACTCTGGTAACATCTTTTCCAAAATGCAAGAAGAGGCCATTGAGACCATCGCATCCACCTGGTGGCAAAACGGCCTGCCCAAAACGGATCAACAATCCGCGCCAGAAAAATACTATCGAATCGCAGACAAACTCGTCCAAGTCGCCTTTGTCTATAACATCACGCAAGACGAAAAATATGCCCGCGTAAAAGAACACGCCCTTACCTTTGCACGCTACCCCAAAGGCGGCCTCTCATCTCCTGAAGGAGCCGGTGGTGAAAAAGATGCCAATGAAGATGCCACACAAGCCACTGAATTTCTCGCTCTGCTATATGATTGGCTCTACCCCGATCTCACCGAAGCCGAACGCGCCGACTTTGTTTATACGCTTGATTGGCGCATCGAAAGTTTTGTCTACGACTTTGCTTGGAAACGCAACCGCAATGGCACAAGGCCAGCCCGTGTACATGAAAGCTCCCTCTCCGTCATGGGTGCCAGCCACGCCTTTGAAGGTTTCTTCGACACCTTCCCCGCTTGTTTGGCCATCTACGAAGATTCCGAACATGCCCGAGAAGGGTTTCACCTGGGCATCAACTTTATGGCAGGTGTGGGCTCTGCCCACGGTTTTAGCGAAGGCTGGAACGAAGGTCCCGGTTACGGCAATTCCAAATGGGCCTGGCAAGTCAATGCGATGAGTTATCTCGACAGCGTCTTTCCCGATTACGGCATCGGTCAAAACCCCTGGCTCAAACGCACGGGTGCATTTATGCGTTTGCAAACACCCGTTGGTCTTCAGCACGCACCTTGGGGCCACGGCTCCAACAACACCCGTTATTTCGAAAGTGGCCACCGCCGCACCGCCCGCAAACTCGCCTATCTCACAGGGGATGGGCGTTTCTTAGCCAACTGGCAAGCCTATGGCTGGACCACTGACCAATATGTGGCCCGCCCCTGGATTGAATGTGCCCTGCCGCTTTGGCGCGAACAACCCAATCCCCTAACAGAAGAAAATCACGTCCGTGCCTTTCCCCGCTCAGGCTGGGTCATGGCCATGTCTGGCCCACCCAATAACCCAGAGACCTATAACAAAGGCCTCGGCATTGTCTTTGCCGCACGCCCACGCGGCGGATACAGTCACTCACTTGCCTGTGACAACAGCTTTCACATCTTCGGATATGGCCACGACCTGTCTCACGCCGGTGGTGCCACACCTTATGGCGACGCTTGCTCTTATCACTCGATGAGCCACAACACCATTCTCGTAGACGGTCTCGGACAATTTCAAGGGCGCTCAGATCAATCTGCCCCCGTCATTGCACGCCTGATTGCATTTCAACAATCTGACAACCTAACCTATTGGTGTGGCGACGCAACAATGGCTTACCCACGCGAACCCGGAGAAGTCAAACACTGGTGGGGCGGTCTTGGCGATATTTACAAAGAACGCGATGTGCGCCATCTCAAACGCTTCAACCGTCACGTGCTCTTTGTGCGCAACAAATACTTCGTGATGCTCGACGATCTCGAAGCGACCCAACCCACCGCCTTTACTTGGCTGTATCACATTCGCCCCGAAGGCCCATTCACCCTCAATGCCCACAGCGGGTCTTTTACCTATCAAATTGACAGTGTGAAAGTAGAGGTTGTTCATCTGTTGGGTGCGGGGCAACTCGACATCCACGATATGCAAAATGCCGATGGTCTTAAAAACCCACTCACTGGCGAAGACTACACCGCCGATTGGAAAAGCCGCGAAGGGGACAAACCCTTTGATGTGGCCCACAATCTCTTCGTCACCAACAAAGAACCCCAAACACAGTGGCGGTTCTTAAGCGTTATCATTCCCACACCACCAGGTGACCTATCGCAAAACAAAATTGAACGCCTCGATGATCTCACGCTCAAAATCACCGCCTTTGGGCAAACAGACATCATCAGCTTTGATCCCAACACAAAACACGAGGCAAACATCACCATCGATTTACCGACCATTGCCAAAACAGGACTTCATGAGTAGATCCCCAGATATGAACACGAATCAGAAAAAAGAAAGTGGGCACAATGTCCGAACCATCTTACCAGGCCGTCATCTTCGACATGGACGGTCTCATTGTCGATTCTGAAACCATCTACTACAACGCCTATAATCAGACACTCAATGATTTGGGCGTGGATATCCCGCGCGAAGAATACTTCCGTTGTGTGGGACACAGTGTTGAAGGCAACAGCGTTGAAGCTGTCAAGTTATATAACCTACCCATTCTCCCCGAAGACTTTCTCGAATCGTGGATGAAGCGCTTTGAAAGTGCCATTGGAGATCCCAAGCAAATTGATCTGATGCCAGGCTTTCTCGACTTGCTTGCCCATCTGCGGCAAAAAGATTACAAACTTGGCATTGCATCTTCAACACCCAAACAAAGAATGCAAACCACACTCAAAAACGGTGTGTTGCCCCACTTAGACGTCAATTCTATCGACGAAATCTTTGGCGCACTTTTTTCTGGGAGTGACGTGACCAACGCCAAGCCCGACCCAGAGATCTATCTCAAAGCTGCCGCCACATTAGAAGTTGACCCTAAATCCTGCATTGTCTTTGAAGACAGCACCGCAGGTGTTCAAGCAGCCAAAGCTGCGGGGATGACGGCCGTTGCTGTGCCCAATTTTTTCACAACACAGCACGATCATTCTGAGGCGGATCGGATTCTTAAAAGCCTGAGTGAAGCGATTCCATTGTTATAAACCACAACACAATAGCAAACAAAAAGCGTTGGTATTTAAATACCAACGCTTTTTGTTTATAAAAACAACAGTCAGACTTTATTATTTCGCGAGGTCAATCAAATCCAAAGATCAAGTGGTGCGTGCTTGATCAATGCCCGCAAAATATCGCTTCTTGTAAGCATACCAACGACCTGCTTGTCTTCATCTACTATGGGCATACACCCGATGCGCTCTTCAAACAAGACCCGTGCAATTTCACGAATATTTGTATCTGGTGTGGCCGTGAGAACCTTCTTGGTCATAATATCTGCAACAACACTCGGTTCGAGCGTCTCTTCTGTGTCATCCATATTGGCCAGCGCAAAAAGATCTCGGTCGGAAACAATCCCCCGAATCCCACCATCACTTGCAACCACAGGAATATGACGAAATCTGCGCGCGCGCACCATTTGACGCACTTCATTTAAACGTGTATCAGGTTTGATACTTACAACAGGTGCACTCATAATTTGCTCTGCCCGAACAGCCAATTTGCGTTTGCTGGGTGTTTGCTGTTGATGTTTATAAGCGGCAACCGCTTCCGATGCCTCAAAGTCATCTGAAGCCACATGACCATCCAATCTTTTCGAAAGCGCAACCTTTCCCCCAACATATGCGCTCCGCCGTATGGGATCAATTGGTTGAATCGAACGGTCGGTCGTGACGTCTTCTGGATCGTAATGCCAAAACGGCATCCTGTCTCCTTTATAAATAAGCTGTCGACCCGTCGGGTTTCATCACTGCTTTGCGTTCCCAGTGAATATATTCATCTTTGCTAATCGCTTCTTCATCTACCTCCACCCCAAATCCTGGGCGGTCAGGGCGCAATTCCAAATAACCGTCTTTGGGAATGTAAGGATCATCCAACCAATGGCTGCTGCCTTCGGGCAAATTATATTCTAAAATCTCAAAATTGGGGGTGGCCGCACAAAAATGTACGTTCACTGCCGTAGCCAAAGGACCCATTGGGTTGTGCGGTGCCACATTCACATAATGCGCTTCGGCAATCGCAGCAATTTTGCGCATTTCCAACAAACCACCACACGCACAGATATCCGGCTGAATAATATCGGCACCCTCTTTTGACAACAAATCTAAGAACTCAAAACGCGTGTAAAGAGATTCACCCGTGGCAAGCGGCACGGTCATTTGAGAGCGCAACTTCGCCCACGCATCGCTGTTCTCTGGCCGCAACGGCTCTTCGTAAAACAACGGGTCATACGGCGCAAGCGCATTGGCCAATTGCAATGCCCGAATCGGCGAAAATATCTTGGCGTGCGGATCAAATGCCACTTCCCAATCATCGGGTGTGTTGGCACGGAAGTCTTCAAAGTACTTCGCCGCTGCCGCACACACACGCCCCCACCGATTTGAATTGGGTTCCAACAAAAATGGCGACGCCTTAAATGCTGTAAACCCATATTCTTCATTCAACTGCTTGGCCTGTTCGGCGGCCTCTTTGCCATCTTTCCCCCGAATAGACCGATACACTTTGACTCGATCTCTTACGTGGCCACCCAACAATTTATACACAGGCAATCCAGCCGCCCGCCCACTTAAGTCCCATAATGCATGATCCAATCCCGACATCGCTGCCAAACCCAATGCCCCTGGTGGAAACCGCATTTGTTGAAACAGCTTCAACATAATGTATTCAATCCGCGTCGGATCATCGCCCTTAATCAGCTCAAAGATATAATCCACCACCGGCGGAATAGCCAAATCGGGGCCATGATTATATACCTCACCCCACCCATAAACACCCTCGTCCGTCTCCACCTTAAGCAATACCCGTGGCCGATTCCGATCCCGCGTCATCACAGACTTTAATGCCGTAATCTTCATGCGTTACCCCTTTCGTCTATTCATTTACAAATAAGCCGTTGACCCATCCGGTTTCATCACTGCCTTCCGTTCCCAATGCACATATTCATTGTTACAAATAGACGCTTCGTCCACCTCTACACCAAACCCTGGCCTGTCGGGCCGCAATTCCAAATACCCATCTTTGGGCAAATAAGGATCATCCAGCCAATACAAATTATCATCGGGTTTGGGAACGTGATATTCCAAAATTTCAAAATTTGGGGTGGCCGCACAAAAATGCACATTCACAGCTGTTGCCAATGGGCCCATTGGGTTGTGCGGTGCCACAGTCACATAATGCGCTTCGGCAATGGCGGCAATCTTGCGCATTTCCAACAACCCACCACACGCACAAATATCCGGCTGAATAATATCGGCCCCATCCTTCGACAACAGATCTAAAAACTCAAACCGTGTGTACAAACACTCACCCGTAGCGAGAGGCACACTCATTTGCGACCGCAACTTCGCCCATGCGTCACTGTTCTCTGGCCGCAACGGTTCTTCATAAAAGAGCGGATCAAAAGGCGCGAGTGCATTGGCCAATTGCAAGGCGCGAATCGGCGAAAATATCTTTGCATGTGGATCAAATGCCACATCCCAATCCTCGTCGATATTTTCACGCAATTCCTCAAAATATTTCGCCGCCGCATCACAGACCCGGCCCCATCGGCTCGCGTCAGGATCCAATTTAAACGGCGATGTTTTAAAGGCCGTAAATCCATATTCGGCGTTCAACTGCTTGGCCTGCTCAGCCGCTGCCTTTCCATCAGGTCCAACAATGGACCGATAAACCTTTATCCGATCTCGCGCAGCCCCGCCCAATAATTTATAAACAGGCAACCCTGCTGCACGCCCCGAAATATCCCACAACGCATGATCCACAGCCGACATCGCTGCCAAACCCACACCACCCGGCGGAAACCGAAACTGTTGGAACAACTTCAGCATAATGTACTCAATGCGCGTCGGATCATCTCCTTTGATCAACTCAAAGATATAATCCACCACGGGCGCAAGCGCCAAGTCCGGGCCATGACTATAGGCTTCCCCCCAACCGCAAATCCCCTCATCCGTTTCGACCTTAATCAAAGCACGCGACCGCTTATTTACTGTTTCACCCGGCCGCTTGCCCGTCATCACCGTTTTTATTGCCGTAATTTTCATAGGCCATCTACCTTCTTATGCTGTGGAGCTGCCATTACTTATCTGTGTTTATCGGTCTCCATTTGTGGTTGCTTATATATTTTTGACATTAGGCATAGTCTTCTGCATTATCTTCAGGATCATACCCTATTTCTTCACGTGCATTTTGGAGATCCCAATAAGCACGTGTATTGCCCGAGATGCCAAAATAAATCGCAAACCCAATCTTGTCTTTCGCCTCAATGCTGCGCCACGTCAGTTGCACTGTATCTTTATACGAAAGCCACGTAGACAAAATACGGTCGCCTTTTCGGTTGACAACAGAAGACACGGGTTGAAAAGAGCCAATACGCATACAAATAACCGACAGCCCATGTTCATCCCAATAATAACGCCCCAAAGCCTCATCATAGGCCTTGCTCGCCCCATAAAAACTATCGGGTCGCACAGGCATATCCCAAGTGGTGTAAATCGGCCCCTTCTTTTCATACATCCCCGTCACATGATTTGTGCTGGCCAAAATAACACGCTTCACACCTTTGCGCTTACACGCTTCATAAAGGCTATAGGTGCCTCTAATATTGGCCTCCACCGTCTCCTCAAACGAAGCACCACCCGACGGATTACCCGCCATATGCACCACCGCATCCATCCCGTCAACAGCTTCTTCCATCTTATCCAAATCGGTAATGTTACCCACCATAATTTCTTCATTATGCCGTTGATCCAACACCGTGCGATTATACAACACCCGCAAATCATATCGCTCGTGCAACCCATCCACCAGCACCTGCCCAATTCGCCCTGCTGCCCCGGTAATCAACACCTTCTTATTAGCCACACAAACTCCCTTCGTTTCACTCTATATTTATATTTGTGAAACCATCGATTTCACAAACCTATTTTTTGACTCTCTTCTTTATGCTCTCGTCTTCCCGCCGTCCACTTACTGATTCAACGGAAACACAAACACATCCGACGCCCCACACCGATCGGACGTAAAGTCGATATAATTGCCCGGTGGTGAAATGGAGGGATGCACATGAACCGTCTGATCCTGTATATTGCTTGTATTGGGCCAGCACAACACCTCGCCCTCACCCGTTTTCAAATCGATCCGCCACATTTCATTGTCACCTTCGCACTGTACATCTGAAATGATAAATGAATTTCCTCGGTCAATCGACGAATGCCCAAGACGACGCTCAGGACTAATAAAGTGCTCCTGCCAATCTTCGCCTTCCCGATTAATCGAACAAATGGCCCCAGGAACAACCCCTGGCACTGTCTTTCGGTGAAAATACAAGCGATCCCCAGCAAAATCCCAATATTCATGCGTCGCTCGAAATCCATACGGCATGGTCAAAAAGGGCCGCGCTTCCCCTTTTTCCACATCCAAAACCCACGTTCTCGCCCGCTCTTCCATTGGCAATGACATATCATTCTGCGTATCGGGCCCCGGGTCAAATGTCACCAAATTAGAATCACCCGGGCAAATTTGCGCGTGGCTCAGTTTGCCATCCCACTCATAAACCTCGTGAAATTCACCCGTCTCAACAAACCCAAAAGCCAGCATTGTTTTCTCAGGCTTTGACTCATAAGCCACCACCACACGATCGTCATTTCCCGACAACGCCACAGGCGCACCCGATGGATGGCTTGGGATCTTCCCTTCAAAATCGATCACCACCCGATCTTCACCCGTGGCCACATCCACAGCATATACACGCCACCCTGCCGTATACAATGCTTCACGCCCATTGCGCGCCATGCCAAACGAAATCGACCGGTAATCTGCCACATCACTCAACTGCCCCAATTCACCACTTTTTAAATCGGCACGATACAGTTGAAAATTTCCTGTGCGATTGGAAGAAAAAATCACATATTGTTCGTCCGTCGTAAAAGCTTCCACTTCTTGATAACAACTGCAATTGACCGCGTCACCCTGTGTCATTTGCCAAACCATCTTGCCTGTCAGCGCGTCAGTTTGTATTTGTTTCTCGCTGGGTAAAATTTTAAGCACACCAACCTCCATTTTATATGCGTTTAGGAGCGGCCCCTAAAATCGTGCTTTATATAGCTGGTGTCAAACGGTTTATCACTGCTAAAGATAGGCAAACGTCAAATATGAAACGAGAAACCACAACCCTCTAACCCCGTCCACCCAAATCCAATAATCACTTAGCGTTTGCCGTGTGTCGTCTGCCGGTGATACCACTTTCACCTTTTTATCTCATCTTGGAGCTTCTCATGCCGTTATCTCCTCTCAAACTCCCCAACAATTTCAATCCAGAAACCCACATGATCGCCCGCCCAGAAGGCGACAAAATCTACCACGCCCCCCGTGCCGCTTTTGAACTGGCCTACAATTTACTCACCAATGGTCACACCCACGACATAACACAAGCCGAAAAAACACTCGAAGCCGCATTGGCAGGTCAAGAGACCCGAGAAGGCGACCCCCATTTGGGGAATTTTCTATGGGAAGCCGAAGACGAAGCCGTTGAAGATCTCAACGCCGTACAATTTTGCCTCTTCCAACTCATTCCCATCATGATCCAATATGGCAACGCACTCTCTCCAGATATCCAAAACAAATGTCAAAAAGGCATCCGCCTCGGCCTTGAAGAAATCGCTCGCATCGACGTCCACCCACGCTACACCAACATCGTGATCAAAGACATCACCAATACCATCTTGGGTGGCGAATATCTTCAAGACCAAACCTTCAAACAACGCGGCTACGACAAGTTTCATCATTGGATGGCCTATACAGATCGCTCTGGGTGTCCTTATGAATTCAACAGCCCCACGTATGCAGGTGTGGCCCTTCGGGTGCTCAAACGTTTAACCGAGCTGACACAAAATGAAACCATTCGCGTACGTGCAGAAATCATGCGATCCCGCATCGGTCTCAGTTCCGCACTCCACATTCACCCCGCTACTGGCCGGTGGGCAGGCCCCTTTAGTCGCGCGTATCGCCCCACAGCAGCCTGCGATGTGGTATCCGAGATTCATACCGTAAGCGATTGGCTTGCCGCAGGCATCCTCCCTCGCTGGATATCCAATGCCTTGGCAAATCGTCCCGAAAAAATGAACGTCGTTGAAACCGCCGACGCCGACAACACCATCGTATTATCCACGCACCACAGCCCCTCCTTTGCACTGGGCACCGCCACACAAGAACTCACCAGCCAAGCCAATCGCTTCATCGCTGGGCAATCCAACTGTTTTATTGTGCAACACACCACCAACGATGACCATACCGGTGTCATTTACTCCCGTTATGTACTCAACGAACATTGGTTAGGAGACTTTCGCTCCACACCCGCACGTTCCAATATGGGGTTGCTCTTTGAAGAAGGCCAATTTCACGGCGTACAACAAGATAATCGCGCCATTTGCCTCTACGCACCCCGCACACTCGGTGCTTGGGAAACCAACCACAGTGCCAAAGCCGTCATCGCGTGGCATCGCAAAGAACACGTCTCAGGCGTCTGGCTCAACGGCAAAAGCATCCACACCTATCCCACACCCATTCCACCCAACAGCACCGTCGTTGTCCAAAGCGGCAAAACGCTCACAGCCATTCGCCCACTTGCAAATACAGATCTGGGCAGAAATGCACCCGTTCACCTCATCGAACGCGACGGCCACCTCTGCCTCGAAATCTATAACTTTAAAGGCTCAGACAAAACCTTCTGGGAACAAGCCCACCCCGGCTCCTTTTACCAAGGCCAACCCCAATGCGGTTTTTACGCCGAAGTCGCCGAAACATCCGACTGGCCCAATCCCACAGACTTCGCCAACGCCGTCGCCTCTGGTACATTAACAGACGAGGCCGATCCACGGGTCACTTACGACGAAGGCGTTGAACGCCATTGGTCAGTAGCATATACCCGCGACCAAAAAACCGTTGGCATCGAAATCGAACTCATGGAATGGCAACTCAAACGCCGCTGGACACACGAAGGCGACCTTGGCACCCCCATGCTCGACTCACCCATTGCCAAACAATCTCGCACCGGTCACATTGAAATCGGTGATGCCACACTCACCTGCGGCCAACACCCCGCGTGGCTCTTCACCTGCCCAGACACAAACACCTACGTCGCCGCCTACCACGGCCCCAACGCGGCCCCCTTAACACTCACGCTGCCCAGTGGCAAAGTCGAAATCTCGTCCCTCACCTCTGGCCTCATCATCTGGAAAAATGGCGAAGTCACAATTGATGCATTAGACATTCTGGGTGATGCTAAGATTACCGGCGGTGAACGCAAGTAGGCGGGTAGCATCAATTCAAAACCGCCCAACAAATTATCCTAACGGGCGGTTCTAAATGGCATTTGATGGAAAAGAATGAGAGGAATGGCTGTTATGTTTCATAAAGAGGTGCTTATCATCATGCTGATGTCGCTTCTGTTTTCACCGCCTAACACATCTGCGAATAACCAAGAAATCATTCCCCCGCTTGCACAGATCAAGCAAGAACGGCCCAGACTGTTGCTGCGCCCAGATACGACGCCATTTGCCATCTCCCTGAGCCAATTGCGCAACGCTCCAAAAGGAACCGATTATGACACACTCTTAGAACAGCTCCAGCTACAAGACAATGCAGCGGCCCAAGCAATGGTCTGGTTGTTGACCGGTGAAGAGGCCGCTGCCGATTCTGCAATTGCCCGAATATTAAGCTATCGCGTACCCGATGACTACAACACATTCCACGTGCATTCGCGCTTAACCGAGTTTGGCCTGGCCTACGACTGGCTCTATACCTATTCCGGTTTCACTTCAGAAAAAAAAGCAGAAATTCGCAAACACGTACTGCCTGTTGCCTGGAAAGGATATCAAAACGCCAACGACCACATGTTTCACAACTACGTCTGGATGTCTGCCGGCGGATCGGCCATCTGGGCGCTGGCCACAGCAGGTGAAGATGCTGAAGCCGACAAGTTATTCAACGCCATTCGCACGCGTTTTAATACCGGCCTATTTCCAGCCATGCACTATTTAGATGGCCTGCCCAGCGAACCGCTCGGTTACTGGTTCTATTACGATTTCAGCCCGTGTATGCTCACCCTCTTAGCCACACAAAGTGCCTTTGAGTTTGACCTTGCCAAACAAATCCAAGAAACGCAAAACGATTGGATTACGCGTCATTTCCTCACCATGGTACACGGCGTCTTACCCGATTTACGCTTCATCCCTTGGGGAGATATGCAAAGCGGTCCCAATGGCGGAGCAACCATCCAATATGCCGGCTTGATGGATGGTGTCACTTGGTTGCTACAATCATCTCAGGGTGCCTGGATGAGCCAGTGGTTGGCAGAAAAACGAGGGATAAAAAGGTTCTACAAATGGACAGCCATATTTTACATGATCTACACCCGAAATATCCCCCAGGAAACGCAAGAGCCCAATTTGAGCTATCTATCGGGTAATAAACAAGCGGGGCATTTTATGGCCCGCAGCAGTTGGGAAGATGACGCCACCATCGTAACATTTCGCGCAACAGACCACTACGGCGACCACAACCATCACGACCAAGGTTCTTTCATGATCTATCGCGAAGGCTTGCTGGCCGTAGACCCACCCATTTACAAAAAAGTACGCGGCCCCCAAGAACCCACAGCAATGCACAACACACTCCTGTTAGATGGCATGGGACAACGAGACTGTCGGGGTCAATCCTTCCCCACCATTGAAATTTTTGAAGAAAAACGCACCGGCGGCCCCCTTCTGGAAACCGGCGATATCCTCTTCCACACAGAACGCAAAGATTGGGCTGCCGTTGCCGGACAGTTCGCCCAAGCCTATGACACAACAAAAGTATCCTCCTGCGTACGCCAGCTTCTTTTCATTCGTCCCGCCACCATTCTCATTATAGATCACCTCCAAGCCCCCCAAGGCCAAACACTGCCAAGTGTAGATTGGCTGTTGCAAGTACCCCAAGAACCAGAAATCACCCAAGACGGTATTTTGGCTTCCAATGAAAAAAACGACCTGTTGCTCAAATCCTTGAATCTGGACCTAAAACGCAATCCCCCCACAATTAAGCCCACCGAAGTTCAGTCATATACGGTATCGTTGGCTTATAACGATTCCAGAAACGGCAAAAAAGCAGTGAATGAGCTTCTACTGATACACCAGATAGATATCGATTCTCAAGCAGGAGAATCGATGACACAAACCGCCACACAATGGCAAAAGGGAGCGAATTATTGCGATGCAAAAGTGAATGGTCAAACATTTCGATTCAACTTAACCCACCCCTATGATGTACAACTCATTTCAGAATAAGAATACGATTCGCTGGTGGTGTGGGCCGTTGTGCAGTTGGTGTGGATGTGTTGGGTGTGTGGAGAAGGGGCGTATGGCATACGCGGAAGGGCGGGAACTGCGCGGGCTGGTAAGGGTGGCCTCCGCCCATAAAAACACTGAACATCATCCAAGCCCCTCGCGGCCAGCGAGAGACTTTTTTGCCTACTTTTTTTGTCTCTAAAAAAAGTAGGACGCCGTAGGCAAACATCAAAAAAACCAAAGAAAGCACCCAAACAGCTTTTCACAAAAGGACAAAAAATGCCCAACCAACCCCTTCAATTACCCGACACCTTCAACCCAGCAACCAACCTCCTCGCCAAAACCACCGAAAACGGCACCTTCCACGAATCCCGCGCCGGCGCCCGCCTATCCGAACGCCTCCTCGAAAACGGTCACCCCAACGACATCCCCCAAGCCATCAAAACCCTCGAAGCCACCTTGGCCTGCCAAGAGACCCACCCCGACGACCCACACAACGGCAACTTCTACTGGATGGCCGAAGACGATGTCGTCGGCGACCTCAACGCCGTAGAATTCTGCCTCGAAAGCCTCATCCCCTTGATGCTCGACAATGGCTCGACGCTCCCAGAAAACATACAACAACGCACCCGCAACGCCATCCGTTTAGGCCTCGATGAAATTCGTCGCATCAACGTACGCGTCACCTACTCCAACATCACCGCCCTCGACATTCTCAACACCTGCCTGGGCGGTGAACTCCTCAACGACCCCACCATTGCCCAACGCGGTTATGACAAACTCGAAGAATGGATGGCCTACACCGACCTCAATGGCACCCCCCGTGAATTCAACAGCCCCACCTATATCGGCGTCTTCATCAACGCCTTCAAACGCCTCTCCGACCATGTCCAACACAAACCCACCCAAGTACGCGCCCGCACAATGGCCGCACGCCTCGCTTTTAGCATCGGCCTACACATTCACAAGACCACCGGCCGTTGGGCGGGGCCCCACAGCCGCGCCTATCACCCCTCGGTCGTGTGTGAATCACCCGCCGAAATTAACCGCGTCAACGAATGGTTCTCATCGGGTGCCCTTCCTCCTTGGGCAAGCGACGTGCTCAATTACCCAACCCCCATCGACGTCATTGAAACCGCCGACGTCGAATGGAAAGGCTGCCTCACCACCCACCAAAGCGATTCCTTCTGTTTGGGAACAGCCACCCGTCAATACGGTGGACAATCCGATGTGCTCATGGCCCACTACACCCGCGAAGGGGCCGCCCGCCCCGGTGTGCTCTACACCCGCTACCTGCTCAACGACAAATGGCTCGGCGACTTCTATCACGCCACCGACCGCACCAAATCGCGCAACCTCATCGACGAAGGCCAATTTCGAGGCGTGCAACACGGGGCCCGCGCCATCGGCCTCTACACCCCGCAAACCTTGGGAAGCATCACCAGTGCCAAAGCCTGTTTCATCTTTACCCAACGCGAACACATCGATGAAATTTGGGTCGGGGATCAACAAATCCAAACCTTACCCGTCGATATCCCAGAAGGCCAAACCATCACCATCGCCAGTGGCAACACCCTCTTTGCCATTCGCCCCCTTTCACTGACAGACATCGGTCGCAACGCCCCCATTCGCCTCACAGAAAAACAAGGCGACCTCGTGCTTGAAACCTACAACTATCTCGGCTCCGAAAAATCCTTCTGGGAAATGCGCCCAGATGGCCCCTTCTTCCAAGGCCACCCCAAAAACGGCATCTTTATCGAAATGGCCGAACGGTCGGCATATCCAAATGCTCAAACATTCGGCCAAACAATCGCCTCAGGCACCTTACGCGACGCATCTGATCCATCCGTTGTTTACGACGGCCAAACCCCACGCAATTGGGTGGTGGAATACGAGCGCGACGGTCAAAAACTCGGCATCGAAATAGACCTCATGAAATGGGATCTCAAACGCCGTTGGACCCACGAAGGCGATCTCGGTTTTCCCATGCTCGAGTCCCCAAATGTCCAACAATCTCGCACAGGACATATTAAACGGGGCGATGCATCACTCACATTTGGCAACGGCGCAGGTTGGCTTTACAACAGCCCCAATCAAGAACTCTATATCGCAGGGTATCACGGCCCCAACCCCGGTGCAATGACACTCACCTTCCCCAATGGCAAAGTTGAAATCGAATCCCTCACCTGTGGCACCATCACGTGGGACAATGGCAACGTCACCATTGATGCGCTCGATCTACAAGGCACCTCCCAAGTCACAGGCGGTACAATCGTTTCCTAATAAGATTCAACGCACCAAAAAGACCCATCTGGTAACCAAAACACAAAAGGCGTGCTCATCGAGCACGCCTTTTACTTATCTATTCTCAATTTAAACACACCCACCCTCACACCATCGCAAAAGAAATTTCCAAATCCCAATCATCCACACGATTAAGCCGCACAGAAATCATTTCGCCAGGCGTGACATCACGGGTCACGCGCACATCGGCCTGCCAAGCAAAATCGACCACCTCCACTTTACAATTGCGCGACCACACATCCAAAACCAATGCGTCAAACGTTTGCCCACGCAACGCGGTCCAATACCGACACAACCAATAACGCTCTCGTTGGCGCTCCAAACGCCCTATGGTGCGCAAACGGTCCGTATTGCCCTCACTGAGCGCATTTAATTCATCTTCTGAATAGGGCAAAGTCTGCCCAGACAAAAAACCAGCCATCTGTCGCTGCGTGATCAAATCCAAATAACGCCGCAAAGGCGATGTGGCCTGACAATAAGCGGTAACGCCCAACCCACCGTGTGTACCAGGAGTTAAAGAGGAGGACGCTGGCCGCATCTGTTTCAACACCCGATACCGGTGCAACCGTTCATTTTCTGTGGGTTCTACCTCAGAAATATCGGGCGCTTGCTGCACCCGATAAAAAACAGGCACAGCCTGTGCGGCACACCAACGCCCCACCTCGGCATTGGCAAACACCATCAATTCACTCACCAACAAATCGGCACGCGAGTGGCGTGTTTGAACCGAAACCGAAACCTCACCCTCAGGTGTCACCTCCACCCTGCGGTTGAGATTGGCCACCGACAAAGCACCTGCATCAATGCGGTTTATCAACAACTGTTCACCCACCTGAAACAATGCATTAAGCATCGGATAACGAGGGTGCGTCGGTTCATCTAAAAT
>JBLHJX010000108.1:0-16422 GCA_047619225.1 Candidatus Latescibacterota bacterium | reverse complement strand
GCCAATTTGTTGCCGCTGATGCAGGGTATGGCAGATTTGGATCGTACGTATTTACACATTGAAACATCACCTACGTATCATTGTTTAACCAATGGCAAAGAGAAGTATATTTGGCTCGTGAAAGATGGCATTGAACAGTTTTTCGATTTGGAACGCGATTCAAATGAATGTTATAATTTGATTGCGTCAGATGATTACCAAGATCGGATTGCGTGGTGGCGTGCGGAATTGGTACAGGTTTTGAAAGATCGTCCGGAAGGGTTTTCTGATGGTGAAAGATTGATTTCTGGGCGAGCTTACCCGGGGGTGATGGTGCGCTCGTAGTTGTGGTATTGGGATAAGGACTTAGGAAGGGTCTCACGCGCACAGGCGAAGGTATAAAGACACAAAGATACAATGGGGTTGGTAAGGTTTTAATTTATGAGTGAGGTCGTTATGAAAGAGAAAGTTCATTTGTCGGAAGTTGAAGAAACGTCACGGGTTTCGCCTAAGGAAAAGTATGGGTTGTCGCGCAGGGATGTTTCGGGGGCATTGGAAACGGAAGGGCAACCGTTTGAGGTGGAGTGGGTCAAGTTGCCACCGGGTAAGACGAATTTCCCGTGTCACGCGCACCAAGTCGCGTGGGAGTTTTATATGGTGGTGAGTGGAGCGGGTGTTGTGCGTCGCAATGATGAAACGTTTGAAGTTGGGGCTGGCGACGCGTTTGTGCAACCACCCACCACGGCACATCAGATTCGGAACCCGAGTGAGACAGAGGATTTGATTTATTATGTGATTGCAGACAATCCGGTGAGTGACCCTGTATATTATCCCGATTCGGATAAGTGGTTGATTCGCCCGCCTGGTATATTGGGGCGGATGACTGAGGTGAGTTATTACGATGGTGAGGAGTAGGTAGGCGTTTGTGCTTTTGTGGTGTTGGGGTTTATTTTTGGTTGTGCGGTTTTGGGACGTGTGTGGTGAGCCCAAAGGGCTTGGTGCTTTTCGTAGCACTGGGATTGATCCCGGTGCAATAACAAACAGGGATCATTCAAGGAGAATGGAATGGATTTACAAAATAAAGTTGCGATTGTCACTGGTGGTAATGGCGGATTAGGGCAGCGCATTTGTTTGGCGTTGGCAAATGCGGGGTGTAAGATTGCTGTGGTGTACGCAAAGAGCAAAGATCAAGCAGAGGAAGTGGCTTCGGGATTGGACACTGAGGCGATTGCGGTGTCGTGCGATTTGGCCAATCCGAACGATATTCAAAAGATGGTTGATCAGGTATTGGCACATTTTGGGCAGATTGATATTCTGGTGAATGATGCCGCGTATAATAAGTGGATTCCGTTTGATGATTTGGACGCACTGACGTTGGAAGAATGGGACAAGATTTTGGCGATCAATTTGACGGGGCCGATGTTGTGTATTAAAGCTGTGGCACCTGCGATGAAGAAACAGGGCGCGGGACGGGTGATCAATATTTCGTCTATTGCAGGCATGGGACCCAGTGGCTCATCGATTCCCTACGCGGTGTCAAAAGCGGGACTGAATCATTTGACCAAGTGTATGGCCGTGGGGCTGGCACCCGAGGTGACTGTGAATGGATTGGCGCCAGGGTATATTGAGGGCACACGTGCGACGTCTAACTTGGCACCTGAGTATCGGGAACGCGCGGCGACGAACAATTTGTTGCAGAAACCTGCGGACAAAGATGACATTGCGGATCAGGTGGTGGCTTTGTGTAAAGCAGATACGATTACGGGGCAGACGTTGGTGGTGGATTCGGGGCGGCATTTTCACTGAGAACTATTAACAAAATGAAAATTGGATCTCACGCGCACAGGTGAAACCTAAATGAGCGTAGTTGGTCTGGTATTAATTATAATAGTAATACGATTATAAAAGATACACGATATTAAGACACGAAGGGGTTGGGTGGTTCTGTTAAAGGTATGAGTTGTATAAATTATTGTTTTTGTAGACAATTTACTTTTAAAAATTGTAATAGGCTTTTATTGTAGGGTTTTAGGATATTTTATGTTTTGGGATAAGTTTAAAAATGTGACAGGATAAATATTTTTAAGTCATTAAGGAGCGCTTTGTGGAATTGCCAAGAAGTTGTCCAGAGGCCGAAGGTATTTCGTCTTCGGCCATTCTTTCTTTTGTTGAAGCCGCCGAAGCTGAGTTAGATACTTTACACAGTTTGATGATTTTAAGGCACGGCCACGTTGTGACACAAGGGTGATGGAAACCTTATGCGGCAGAATACAATCACCGGTTGTTCTCATTGAGCAAGAGTTTTACATCTACGGCTGTTGGGCTGGCGGTGTCGGTATAATGCTTATCGAGGCGATGGGGCATTTGGTCAATTTTGTTTGGTACTACCCGAGCAAGACGCGGTTGTGGTGACGACGGCGGGGTTGCAGAATATGCAGAGCGTGTTGGATTTGGTGGTGTAGAACGATTACAACTGGTGGGGCAGATCCGTTGTTGAAGAATGATAGAAGCATATATGAAGCAGCTTTCTTCATCAAGCTAAAAAAAAGCGACCACATCATGTGGTCGCTTTTGGTTTTTGTGGCAATTTGGGCAGAACGGATCATTCGTATTTCTTGATTTCCAATTCGTTGCCATCTGGGTCACGAAAATAAGTGGCCAGCCCTTCGCCTTGGGCACCTTTGTTCATCATGGGTCCGCGATAGGGCAACTCGCGTTCTTGCAAACGTGCGACCGTTTTTCATTACCCCAGTTCGGAGAGTTTGACGGTGCGGCCTTCTTTGGCCGAGAGGTCGGCTGCAAAGTTGACCCGATGCGTTTCAAAAGCGATATCGAAATTGGTTTTGGGCATCGGTTGGTTGTTGTTTACACCATCAACAAAAGCTTGAAATTGCGGTTCGTAAGGGTGATCGGCTACGTCACCCGAGTCGATGAGCGACGTTTCAAGTGTGCTCCATTTGTTTTTGTTCATACCGTGCAATTTGTGCGAATAAAAGCGGTTGTCGAGCAAGCTGCCTTCGGAGCCGACCAAATGAATGTGGAAGTAATAGGGTTGCAGACAATCGATGCAGGAGGTGACCTTGGCTATTTTTCCATTGTTGTATTTGAGCAAAGACACGGACGTGGTGTCGTATTCATAAGGGGTGAAGTGTTCTGATTTTGACTTGGTGGACAAGCTGGTCACCGCTTCAACTTCGCCGTCCATAAAAAAGAGTTGGGCATCTAAGGCGTGACATCCTGCGGTGAGCAAACTGGAACCCGCAAAGTCTTTTTTGATATTCCAATCATACTGTCCATACCAGGGGCCAATGCCGTGGTAATAGTCTACTTCGCCGTAGTGTAATTCACCCAGCAGACCTTGATCGATGACTGAGCGGATCATGGTGAAGTGCGCACTAAAACGACACTCAAAACAGACGCAAGATTGCACACCTGACTTTTTGATGGCATCCCGTACCCGTTTGAGATCTTCGTAAGTGAGACAAATAGGTTTTTCTATGATGAGGTGTTTACCCGCTTCTGCAGCAGCAACGGCTTGATCTGTATGAAACTTATGCGGCGTACAAATGTCGATGATATGAATGTCGGGATCTGCAAGCATGTCCTCAAAGTTTTGATATGCTTTGAGGGGTATGCCATACTGGGCAGCGAGATCATTTTCGTTGTGTTCGCGGCGTGAGCAAATGGCGGTCACATTTGCGCCCTTCACTGCCTTAAATGTTTCAATATGTGCGCCTGCTACCCAACCGAGCCCGACAATACCGACATTGAGATCGCTCATAAAAACCTCCGGAAAGAATGTGTTACGAAATGATGTGAGGAATGTCAACTTTGAGAAAGGGCATGATGAAGCGATTTTGTGTGGATGTCAATGGTAAAAATTTTAGGGAAAAACATAGAATTCAAAGGCATCTATTCTCGTTTCTTTCTAAAAGAACTTAGGGTTTATCACGAATTTTAACTTTATTGCCTTCGGCGACTTACTTTTTTTCAGCAGCCAAAAAAAGTAAGCAAAAAAGGCCGTCCCTCAAGTGCCGGGAAGGCTGATTTTCCGCAAATACCCTCAGGGGGTGCATGGGGTGAAGTGGCCTGTTAGATTGGGAGGTTTTGTAGAATGAATAGCTGGACGGAATGGTGCGGAAAATCGGAGGTTGCATGGTGTGATGGGGCGAATCAGGTTATTTGGGAAAAAATATAAATATAAAAACTGCAGCTTCGCCTTATGGTGGGCCAAATCAAGGCAAAAGTAAAAAGAGGAATCTAAAAACTTGAATACGACTCGCTGGCGGTGTGGGCCGTTGTGCAGTTGGTGGGTGGTGATGTGTGGGTGAGGGGCGTGTGGAACACGAGGTGGAAGGGTGGGAACTGCGCGGGCAGGTGAGGGTGGCCTAAGCCCGTAAAAACACTGAAGCTCATGAATAGCCCCCCGCAGGGGCGGTTTTCTTTGCCTACTTTCTTTGGCCGTTAAAGAAAGTAGGTCGCCGAAGGCAATGACCTTAAAGAGAAAGCTCGTGAAGCTTATAAAGAAGAATCCCAGATGCAACCGCAACATTCAACGATTCAACAGGTGCAGCCATCGGAATGGTAACCGTCTGCGTGGCCTGAGTGAGGAGCTCGGGATCTAGACCAAAGGCTTCATTGCCCAGCACAAGGGCGGTGGGGCCTTTTATTGTGAGTTGATGATAGGGCGTGCCGTCGACGTGTGCGGCAAGAATTGAAAAGTTGCGTTGGGTCAATTCTTGGAGGAGATCGGGGCCATTCTCCATTGAAAAGGTCGGGAGGCGAAAGATGGCACCCATGGTTGAACGGACGACTTTGGGATTATAGACTTCGACGGATCCGCGGGTGAGGAAAATGCCTGCACAGGAAGCGGCTTCGGCAGTACGCATGATCATGCCTAGGTTGCCTGGGTCTGAGATGCGGTCGAGAATGAGGATGGGATGGGCGGATTTCAGAATCGTTTCGCGATCCCATTTGGGTATAGGCACCACCCCAAGAACACCTTGTGGGGTTTCGGTATCGCTCATGCCTTTAAAGGCACGCCAATTGGTGTGTTGAAGGGGTATGTTTTTTTGAACGGCGCTTTGAAAGAGGGCTTCCAAACGCTCGTTGCGGTCGATGCTTTCGCGGCAGAAGAGGAGTTGTTCAATGGGTGCATCAGAAGCAATGGCTTCTTCACACAATCGAATACCTTCAATAAGATATTTGTTCTGCTCTTCGCGATGTTTGCGTTGTTTGAGTGCAAGAATCTGTCTTGCGCCTTTGATGGCCATATGTTAAACGTTGTCCTGGGGTGTTTCGCCCCGGTTAAGGGTTGTGCGCAAGTTTTGCAATTCTTCCCAAATATTCTTCTCGCGTTTGGATAGACTGAGAAAGTAGAGCAAAATGACAACCCAAATGATGATGTAGGCGGCAGTCATATATTCGAGGTATTGCATTGTACCCTCCGGGGGGAAGTGAAAAGGGCATTCGGGTTACGATGAACCAACTTGGCCCAAAATGGTTTGGCGATCGCGAATATCTGCTTTGATCGATTCGAGTTCGTCGCGGGCTTTTTCGAGTGAGACGCGTTTGAACAGCAAGGTTAAGAACAGCATGAGAAAAGTAACGACACAAAAGTAAAAGGCGATTTTCATATCGGGGGGCAAACCGAATTCTTCACCGCGAATCACTTGGGGGTGATGTGTGCGCCAGAGTTTGGTGGCATAGTGAATCAAGGGGAGGTCTAAAAAACCAATGATGCTGAGCACGGCACGGAATTTGGCACTTTGTAACGAGTCTTCACTGTAGCTGTGCAGCATCATATAAGCAACATAGATAAGCCACAATACTAAGGTTAAGGTGAGCTGCGCATCCCAAACCCACCACGTGCCCCAAATGGGTTTTGCCCAAATGGGTCCTGTGAGCAAAACGAGCGTGCAGAACAACAAACCCACTTCGGCGCCACAGAACGCCCAGATATCGAATTTTTTATGTCTTTTATAGAGGTATAAGACGCTTGAAATGAAGCAGATTGTAAACCCTAAAAACATCATAAAAGCCGAGGGTACGTGATAATAAAAGATCTTCTGTGCCAAGCCCATGTCTTTTTCTAACCCCGCATACATAAAGACCATATAGGGTGCAATGGTGAGGCCAATAAGTGCCAAGATGCCAAAAACAAAGGTGGGAATATATGGACGTCGCATGGGGATCAATCCTCCAAAACAAATTCAAATAACAATAAACAGGCTGCGCAAAAAAGACCTGCAAAAGCACCCCCCAATTGTAACCACGAGGCAACTTCAGACAAGGTATCTCCTGCTAAGATACCGCGAAAGGCTTCAACGGCTGCTAAGAGGGCTGGAACGAGTACCGGCAGTGTGAGAATGGGCAATAGGGCTTCTTGTAGGCGGGTGTTCATCGACATTGCGGCAAAGAGGGTGCCCACTGAGGCAAATCCCAAAGTGCCAAGTATGATGGGGATGCACAAACGAGGTAAGACGCCAACAATTTCGATGTCTAAAAAGATAACCAAAATGGGTAATATGAGGGCCTCGAGCAAAAGCATGGCCGCCACATTGCCTAACATTTTACCTAAAAAAATGGCACCTGGATCTGCTGGTGTCAGACGAAGCCCCAAGAGGCAGTCGTTTTGTTTTTCAATGGCGAATGCACGCCCCAGCCCCATAAGCCCTGCAAATGTGGTGGCAATCCAAAAGATGCCCGGTGCTGCCGATTGCATGATGGGGGATCCGGGTTTAAAAACAAAGTTAAAAATGAGTACTACTAAGAATGCAAAAAATGCCATGGCACTCAAGCGTTCTTTGGTACGCCATTCTGTTCTGAGGTCTTTTTCTAAAATGGCGAGTGTTTGTGATATGAAGAGAGACATAGCGTTTTTAACCTAGGGGTTTCTCATGAGCTCTTTGCCACATTACCAACACGGTTTTCATAAAGCGTGCGCAATTCTGTTTCGGTAATTGCTTCTGTTGTTGATTTGTAGATGAGTTCACCCAATCGCAGAATGCCAAAGTGATTGGCCAATGCCAAGCCTTGTGCAAGGTCGTGTGTGACCAAGAGGATGGTTCGGCCTTTTGAACGTAAGTTGTAAATCATGTTGGCCAACAACGAGCGTGCTGCCGTGTCTAAACCTGTGAAGGGTTCGTCGAGCAATAATATTTCAGGTTGGTGAAGCGTGGCGCGTGCAATGGCAAGGCGTTGTTTCATGCCGCGTGAGAAACCTCTGACACGGTCGTTGTAGCGGTCTAAAAGACCTACAGTGCTGAGTGCTTCGTCTACGTCGTGGGATATGTTTTTAAGGCCATACATTTTGGCATAAAATGTGAGGTTTTCGCGTGCTGTTAGGTCGTCATAAAGCAGGGTCTGATGAGAGATGAGCCCAATGTGTGCGCGCACTTGCTCGGGGGATTCACGCACGTCAATGTCACGAATGCGAACGGTGCCAGATGAGGGTCTACCAAGTGTGGCGATGATGCGAAGGAGGGTGCTTTTGCCTGCGCCATTGGGGCCAAAGAGGGCAAATGTTTGACCTTCTGGTATCGAAAGCGTGACGCCGCGCAAGGCAGTAAGATGCCCAAAGCGTCGGGTTACATTGTGGAGTTCTATGGCATTCACAGACCTTATCCTTGGCTGGTAAGGTTTGCAATGCGTTTTTTGAGGGCATCTCTTTGTTGCTGATGATCTTTTTGGTCGAGGTCGCCTTTTTCAAATTGTTCGTCGAGGTCGGCAATTTGTTCAAGTAACGATTGGCGGTTGTCAGAGGATTCGGCCACTTCTGCCTTGAGCACATCTCGGCGTGTTTGGTAAATCTCTTTGGTGAGTTGGCCATTTTCAAAGCGGTCGTCTAAGTCGGCAATTTGTTCAAGCAGAGCCTGGCGGCGGTTGGATGTCGACGATGGGGTTTGCGTGTTTGAACTTGGACGTCGAACGATGATGACGACAATGGCAACGAAGGCGATCGCTACAATGCCCACAATGCCCATGATCGTGTTTTGAGAGATACCCTCTGCTTCATTTTCAATTGAGCCAAACTGCATGCCAATGCGCGTACCGGGTGTGAGGTCGGCTGCGGCAAACTGCTTAAAGGTTTGCCCACCAAAGGTGACGGGGCCATGATCGTGCAAGCCTGTGGTAGATACCTCTGATTCGGGTGGTTGTACGAGCAGGTCAAATGAACTGGTGGTGTAGGTGATCGTTTGATTGAGTTGGTTGGTTGCTGGCAAGGCAAAAGTGAAGAAAGATTGGCTTTGGCCTGGAATGATAGGACGTGGATCAACGAGAACGTTGCCGTGCAGATGCACCCCCTCTGGTGCGCGGAGAATATCTGTGACCCCTTCTGGTAAGGGCAGTTCTAAGCCGTGCCCATGGTCACCACCCGTGAGATAGGTATGATTGCCGCTGTTTTTGATAATGAGAATGTAAGTGGCTTGTTTGGTCGTGAGATCGACCAAAACGTGATGAGAAGCAATAGATAAAGCAGTGTCTTGATCGGTTATTTCATAAACGGGGATTTCAACGGTGTCACTATTGGGTGTTAAATTGCCCGGATAGTCGACGTTGTTGTAGCGTGCAATGAGCATTGGGGGCGGGTCTGCGGGTGGGTTTGCGGGCATAACGAGTGTGAAGCGACCATTTTGGTCAGTGGTATCGCGCACAATGGTGGCACCACTTTCGGCATGGTGAATGTAAGAGACGGGGACGTTGGCTTCGGGGCGTGAGAGGGTATGGTTGGTCACTTGACCCGTAAGCGCAAATGCGAGGGTTGGGAAGAGGAGTAAGGTGAGGTAAGACGCAAGACGTGAAACGTGAAACGTGAAACGTAAGAAGTGAGAGGTCAAGGCGTGTTTATATTTGGTGATCGGGATATGATTTCTCACGTTTTTTCTTTCTGTGTTTGGTCAATGCGCTATACCAATAGCACCTACTCCCCTTAATGAGCTTTGGCATTTAAGATAAGCCATTACTCGTGTTAGACTTTCTCTCCTCCTTTAGGAGGGGCCGGGGGAGATGTTTTTAATTCTTGCTTCTGGCCTGACGAATGGCAGCGATTTCTTGTTCTATACTGGTGTCAACTTTTTTGGGAATGGGCGCATCGTGTGTATGATCTGCACGACCATTGGCTTTGTCTAAAGATTTCATAAGTTCTACTGCTTGGGCTTGATATCGATCGCGCATGTCTTTATAATCGTCTTCTTCAATTTTGCCCATACGATGGTCAAATTCGAGTTCGCGAATGGCTTCGTAAACACGTTCGCTTTCTTCACGCATTTGACGGCGGCGTGTTTCGCGTTGTGTGGTTTGTGTCATGGTGTCACTTTTGGAAAATAGAGGCGTGAAAACAAAAAGTAAAACACCCACAGCAATGAGAGTAAATGCGGCAATGATCATAGCTCACGCTCCCGAAGTTCTTGTTCGAGTTTGTCTAAATAAGGGTCTTTTTCGTTGCTCTGTTGCCCTGTAGCGGCAATGGGCACGGGTTTGGATTGTGACCAAGTACGCAACACACTGCGCACCATAAAGAAACCAAACACCAAGACAAAGGGTGGCATGAGCCAAGCCATAAGGCCGAACCCTTCTGCTGGCGGTTTGGACAAGACGATTTTGCCAAAGTCGGCAACATAAGCGTCAATAACTTGTTGTTTTGTTTTGCCGGCTCCAAGGAGTGCATCTATGCGCGCGTGTTGTTGTTGGGCATGGCCACATGTGCATTCATCTAAAGGGCGACGCGGACATGTGCCACATAAACAGGCGAGTTCTTTGCCTACTTCGTCTCGCTGTATTTTGGTAACTTCGGCAGAAGCGGGAAGTGCAAAAAAAAGAGAGAAGAGAGATGGAAGCAGAAAGGCAAAAAACAAAGCTCGTATGGGCTCTCTCCACAAGGCAGATGTGCGGTTTTTTATACGGTATTTTATGAGGGCATCCCAACTGGAGAGAAGGTGCTTTTTCTTCTCCAGTTTTTCTTCTTTCTTTTCCCTTGTCATGCCACCGCCTCCTGCTCTTGAGGTAAACCAACGACACGACGGCGACGGGCTTTGTCTCGTGGGTCGGGTAACATGGTAATGAGGGTACCTATGGTGATGACCCATGCGCCAATCCACACCCATATGACGAGCGGATTGACGTATACGTGGAATAAGGCAACCTCTTGGCCATCGCGTTGATCAAACCCTTGGCAAAGCACGTACAGGTCTTCACGCAGATTGGAGCGAATGGACACTTCGGTGGTGCGTTGCTGATCGTCACGTTTGTAATACACTTTTTGCTGGGGCCACATGGTGCCTAAGCGTTCGCCGTTTTTGTAGACACCTAATTGGGCGGTGAGATCTACTGTGAGTGGTTTTACTTCTTCGGTTACACCTTCATACGTGAGGGTGTAGGGACCGATTGTGGCCGATTCTTGATAGGCCAGTTCGGCTTCTATGTCTTGGTTAAAAGCATTGCCTGTAAAACCGATAAAGAGTAACACGATGCCAAAGTGTACCACATAGCCTCCATACCGCCGTTTGTTGCGGCGGGTGAGGTTGATGAGGGCCATAATGTAAGATTCACCGGAACTGCTGCCACGAGCGAGAGCGCCTCTGTGAAATTCGGAAACAATGGTGCCTGTCACAAGGCCAGAGCAGGCAAAGGAGATCAGTGCATAAATGTCACGCACCCCTAATACTGCCGGTACGATGGCACACAAAAGGCCAAAGAGCGTTGGATAAGCGAAATGTCGTTTGAGGCTTTGGCTTGATGTTTTGCGCCACGCCAAGAGGGGACCAATGCCTGTGAGCAAAAGCAGGAGTAGGCCAATGGGTACCATAACGGCGTTAAAATAAGGGGCGCTGACGGTGATTTTATCGCCTGTTAATGCTTCGGAGATAATGGGAAACATGACCCCCCAAAAGACGGCGAATGTGGCGGTGAGGAAGAGCACGTTGTTGAGCAAAAACCCACCTTCACGTGAGATGGGCGATTCGTAGTGGGTTTTGCTTTTGAGCATGTCTAAGCGTGTGTAGAGCAAGATGCTGGAAAAGACGACGATGACTAAAACAAAGGCACCAAACCACGGGCCAATAGGCGATTGTGCGAAGGCGTGAACAGAAGACACAACGCCGCTTCGGGTAAGGAAGGTACCATAGATACATAAGGTGAAGGTGAGTATAATGAGGGCCATGTTCCAAACTTTGAGCATGTCCTTTTTTTCTTGAATCATAACCGAGTGTAAGAAGGCTGTGCCTGTGAGCCAAGGCAGGAGGGCTGCATTTTCAACAGGGTCCCAACCCCAGTAGCCGCCCCAACCAAGCACGACATAGGCCCATTTGCCACCTAAGAGTTGACCTGTGCCCAAAAAGAACCAAGGAACGAGGGTCCAACGCCGCGTGGTGCGAATCCATTCTTCATCTGCTTGTCGGGACAAGAGTGCACCCATTGCAAAAGCATAAGGAACAATGAAACCGACATAACCGAGATAGAGCATGGGAGGGTGAATGGCCATTGCGGGGTGAACCAAAAGAGGATTCATGCCTTGGCCATCGGGTGGGGTAAAGTTGAGTTCTATAAATGGATTTTCGTGGATGCCAATGAGGCCCAGGAAGAAGACCTGGGTAAATGATATGATTACGGTGGCATAAGATGCTAAGGGACCGCGAAGGGTGCGGGTTTTTAAGGTGGCAAAGAAGTTGAAACCTGAAAGGATGAGGGCCCACAAGAGGAGGGATCCTTGCATGCCCGACCAAACGGCTGTGAATTTATAACCAGTGGCCAGGTCGCGGCTGGAGTGGGTGGCCACGTAATGGACGTTGAAACTGTCTGTCACAAAGAGATATTCTAGCACACCCATTGCCGTGAGGCACAGTGCAAAGGTGGCATAAACCGCGCGTTCTGCGCTGAGTGTGAGGTCTAGCCGTTTTGTGCGCCCAGAAATGATGGCCGCGATGCAGGCATAGGTCGATGTGAATATTGCCAGCCAAAGTACAAAATTGCCAAGTTGTGCGAGCATATTTATGTCCTTGTTTTAATATCCCTGTTTTTATTTGTAGGAGTCTTTGATTTCGTCGTAGCTTTTGCTTTCGTATTTGGACGGGCATTTGGCCAAGAGCGTTTCGGCAACAAAAATACCCTCATTATTGGTTTTGCCTTCGAGTACCACATCTGATTCGTCGCGGAAGGTGTCGGGAACGATGCCGCTGTAGCGCACCGCACGTTTTTCTGAGAAGGCGTCTTTTTCAAGGGGTTCCCAAATGAGAAATTCTACGGTGCGGTTGCCGTCAATTTGTTGGATAGAGCCTGGCACAACTTTGCCCGCCAATTTGATGCGTTTGTCCATAAATTCGATTTCACGTGCTTCCAGTTCGGTGACGGTGAAATAATACATGGACATTTGTTTGGAACTGGAAACGACCAAAACGAGCAATGAAACGATAATGATTGCAAATCCGGCAATGAACTTTATTTTTTTGGCAGGCATGGTATGCTCCTATTGAACATTTGAAAAAAGCATATGTTATTGTGCTGTGAGGGTTTAAAAATAAACAAGACCCCTGTGGATGACAACCTAAATCGGGAAAGCGGTCAGAATCGGTGAGACGTAAGAAGTGTAAGATGTAGGCCGTTAAGATTTTTGACCTCTCGCCTCCTACGTTTTACATCTCACCATCTTTATCTTATCAATTTTCGTGCCATGTGTAGCAAAAGTGTTTCATGCTTGTTTAAACGTGGTTTTACTGATAAAGAAGCATTAAAATGCGCTCACAGTGAGACACAAGTGTCTCATGTGGGTAAGGGATCACAGACAATAATAGTAGGATGATTGTCTATTCGGGTGAGGAAAAGAGTCAGCCAACCACTGCCTTTGAGCTTGAGTTTGGCGCGTAATGTCTCAGGTGTGAGTGGAAAACGGCGCTTTTTGATGTCCAATCGGCCTATTTGGCGTGTGGATAGGTATTTTTGAAGGCGTTTGAGATTAAATGGCAATACGTCTTGTACTGTGTAACAGGTGGTAAAGGGTGATGTGAGGGGATGGTTGGCGCTTAAGTAGGCCACATCGGCTGATAGTTTCCAGGCTTGGAGGTCGTTGGCGATTTGGTCAATGAGGTGGGCGCGGATAACGGCGTTGTCGGGTTCGGCAATGTATGCGCCGGGGGGGTGGATATCGGCTTCGGACGTTGGGTGCTGGATGAGGGTGTGTCCTTCAGGTAGCAGGGTGGCGCGTCTTTTGGGGCCGGACTGCAAATTGCCAAACCAGAGGAGGGCTTCTTTACAGCTGCCTGACTCGGAGATGAATTCGACCTCACAGTTTGGAGGAATGTCTGATTCTGGCAGGCCTGGCGCGACTTTGATGCCGATGTTTGGCGTGATGGTTTGCAAGTGTTCAAGGTTAACGGGTGGATGATAGTCAGACAGTGCGTAGAGGCGGCGATTGTTTTGACGACGACCTGGATCCATAAAGATGGCGTCGCAAGGGGGGATCCATTGTGAGACGTCGGTGCAGATGGGATGGATGTTTTGGGCGACGTTGTGGACTGAGGCATTGTGCCGTGTGATAGCCAGGCGATTGGGGTTGATGTCTGCGGCGATGACGTTGGCATTTTGGGCTAAGGGGATGGCGTCTCCACCAATGCCGCAACAGAGGTCGGCAATTTGAGTGAAGGGTTGATAGCGTTTGGCACGATATTGGGCGAGTGTTTCGCCGGAGGATTGTTCCAAACCTTCACGATCAAAGACCATGTCGTGCGCGTGGGTAAATTTGGCTTGGGCATGTTTGCGCAAGTTGAGGAGATGAACGGCTATTCGACAGTGTTCTGCCGGATATGTTTTGCGTAGTTGGGTGAGCACCGTGAGTTCATCACCTTCAGATTCAGAAGCGTATTGAAGAAGTGCTTGGCCTGGGGGAGATTGAATATATGTAATTTCTTGTTGGGTCATGAGGGGTTTACCACACAGCCTGCTGAAAATGGGTCAAGATGGTTTGGTCTTTGGTGAGCAATATATCGTTGTTTAAGGCTGTGTGTGCAACAATGATGCGATCAAACGGATCACGTGTCCAAGTGATACTTTGGGCCTTTGTGATGATTTGATTGAAGTCTTTGCTGCAAATTTTGAGTCCAATGTTATCAGCAAGATCAGAGAGCACGGTTTGTGGTTTTTGAGTGATGCGTTCTATTTCAAATAGATATTGGAGTTCTAAGCGCACAATGGGTGAGATATAAATATCGTTTTCATTAATATGTGATTGTGCTGTTACACTGATATTTTCAATATGTCCTGCATATAACCACACAACCACATGGGTATCAAGGTAAATCAAGGTTGATCTCCTTCTCCCAAGTCAGGTTGATTAAATCATTTGGATCGCCTTTGATGACATTTTTTCTTTTTTTTAAGTTTTGAAGTTTGTTGGGGTGTTCTATTGGCTTGATCAATAATTTTTTCCCTCCTTTATCGACTTCTATGGGAATGCCCGTGTCTAAAATTTCATCTAATATTTGGTAAATATTGCTTCGCAATTCTGTTGGTGTAATGGTTTTCATTTTGATGCTCCCGATTTATTATTGGATTCGCATTTAATGCCCATGAAATAATATGTTTAAAAAGCGTACGTGTCAATATGAAATACGTACGCTTTTAGGAAGTGTGAAAAATCGTTCATCGTGCCCAACAAAAAAAACTTGCATGACTATTCATCTGTTGCATTTGATTAGGTGATATGGCAAAGTTTTTTCATTTATACAAAATAAACCCATTTGGCTCGATCTGTCGGGTAATTTATGAGGGTTGCACAAAAGCGACCCATGGAAAGGGATCGTGATGTTAGAAAAAATACATTTGTTTGAAGCACGTACAGAAGGTGATTTTCTCAATCCAAGCGAGACCTTGCCGCTTGAATTGGACGATGGACGTGTGCTGTTCAATATGCGAACAGAAGCGCCACAACATCGGCGTTTGATTTCAATCAGTGCAGATGGGGCAACGGGGTGGTCTGCGCCTGAATTTGATGATGCCTTGTTGGAGCCTGTTTGTATGGCGAGTATTTTGAAGTTGCAAAACGGGGCTGTGGTTTTTGTGAACCCAGATATTTTAGAACACGAATTTACAAATCCCGAACGTAGGGCTCATGATCGAAAACAATTGACCGTGAAGATGAGTTTGGATGATTGCAAGACGTGGCCTGTGTCAAAGGTGTTGGAACTGGGGCAGTCGAGTTATTCCGATTTGGCACAGACATTGGATGGCACAATTTTATGTATGTACGAAGATCAAATGGTAACGCGACAAAATGATACCAAATATGTGACGGTGGCACGGTTTGATTTGGATTGGTTGACGTCATAAAAGAAATAAGTGGATGAATGGCTGAGTACATCTATTTTCTGTGTGTCATGTACCTTTAGATGAATAATCCTTTTAGCAGTACATCACCTTTCGAGCTGCTGGCTTTGCCGGATGTGCATCACTCATGAAGTTGGGAATCAATTTGATCACTGATACGACTCCTGAAACGCCTCCGTCTCAGGAGACCGGCAAGGGAATCTACCGAGGCTGGTATATCGCTGGTGTTTCGGCACTTTCTATTGGCGCGGTACTGGGAACAGCGCAATTTGCGTTTAGCTTGTTCATTTTGCCACTTGAGGAAGAATTTGGATGGTCTCGTACGCAGGTTAACGGTGCCTTGACCTGCGGTATCGCTTCAGGACTTCTTGCGCCATTTATTGGAAATCTGCTGGATCGGGTGGGTGCCAAATGGACGATGGCAGGGTCGATCGTGCTTGTTGCGATCGCATTCCTTCTTCGTTCCGTAATGACGGAACTCTGGGAATTTTACCTGTTCAGTGCTGTGATGTTTATAGGGATGCCCGGTGCGACAATGATGCCTGCTGGTCGATTGGTGAACATCTGGTTCCCGCGTATTCGGGGTCGTATGATGGGCATTGTTACAGCGGGCAATAATTTTGGCAGTATGATTGCGATTCCTATCGTCGCTTTTTTAATCACGATGGTGGGCTGGCGTGGGACCTTTGTTGTGATGGCGGTTGGCCTTTTGGGGGTGGCGATCCTGGTTGTTTTCGTTATACGAGATGGGAACGATGACGTCAAAAAAGAAAAGAACAAACGGTGGTCACCCAGCGAATTGGATTCACAGAAGACACTGAATACCGAGGAGGGTCTTAGTGCGTCAGAAGCGATGCGTACTTCGGCCTTTTGGTTTTTGGTGGTGGGCATGGCACTGCAGCAGTTTTTGAGAACGGGTGTGGTGAGTCAGATGGTGCCTCACCTCCAGCAGGTTGGGTTCAGCCTTGCTGCAGCTTCTGGGGCGATGATGGTTCTTGCTTTTTTTGCGATGTGGAGCAAGCTCATTTTTGGCCGCCTGAGTGAAACTATTACGGCGCGTTTGGCCTATGTGGCGATTTTGATTTTGCAAGGTGCTGGTCTGGTGATTTTGATCGTTTCAGGGGGTTC